>JAUHYN010000957.1 GCA_030426505.1 bacterium
TCAACGTGCGCTACGCGCGCGACTACCGCGACAGCCCCGAGATGCTCGAAGAGGTGCTGGTGACGACGCCCTCCGGCGCGCAGATCCCGCTCACGCAGATCGCCGACATCCACTTCAGGACCGGCCCCCCGATGGTCCGCAGCGAAGCCGGGCAGCTCGTGGGCTTCGTCTTCGTGGACCCTGGCGAGGTGCCGATCGCGGACTACGTCGCGCGCGCGAAGGAGGTCGTCGCCAACGAAGTGACGCTGCCGATGGGCGTGCGCGTGGGGTGGGCCGGTCAGTTCGCCCACCTCGAGCGCGCGAAGGAGAAGCTCACGGTGGTCCTGCCGCTCACGCTGCTGCTGGTCCTGCTGCTCCTCTACTGGAACACGGGCTCGTTCGTAGAGACGGCGATCGTGTTGCTCGCGGTGCCGTTCTCGTTGGTCGGCGCGATCTGGTTGCTCTTCGGCCTCGGCTACCACCTGAGCATCGCGGTGTGGGTCGGCCTGATCGCCCTCGCCGGCCTCGACGCGGAGACCGGCGTCGTGATGCTGCTCTACCTGAAGCTCGCGTACCGCGATCGTAGCGACGACGACGCGCTCGAAGACGTCATCGAGCGCGGCGCCGCCCACCGCATCCGCCCGAAGCTGATGACGGTGCTGACCGGCATCATCGGCCTGCTCCCGATCTTGTGGAGCGAGGGCACCGGCTCCGACGTCATGCGACGCATCGCAGCGCCGATGGTCGGCGGCTTGGTGACGTCGTTCGTGTTGGAGCTGACGGTGTACCCAGCGGTGTTCGCGATCTGGAAGCGGGAGCGGCGCGACGCATCCCCCCCGGATTCGGCGCAGCCCGACCCCACCTGACACAGCGGCGCCGCGTCTGGCGCAACGGCGCGGCGCACGACGCGATCGAAGGACGACGCGGCGCCTGGCACGCCGGATGCTCTCCGTGTGGCGCGTGCGCATCGATCCCCAGGCCGCGCCGTGGCCGACGCCGAGCACCTCACGTGCGGACGAGACGATCGAGGTCGTCGACCGCGGTGACGCTCCGTTGGATCGCTTCGAGCCGACGTCGCCCTCCTCTTCGGCGCCGCGCCCCCTCGTGTTCGACGCGCGGGCGCTCACGCCGCGCCAGCTCGAAGCGGTGCTCGCGCTCGCGCTCGCCGAGGGCGGCGTGGTCGAGGTCGGCGGCGAGGACCTCGGGCCGACGCTCGGGACCACGCCGCTGCACTCCGTCACGCGCGTCGAGGACGGCTTGGTCCACCTCGACGGGCTCGCCGCGCCGCTCCCGGTCGCGGACGTCCTCCGCATCATGCACCGCGTGACGATCGACGGCGCACCCGAAGCCGAGCAGGCCGCGCGCGACCACCTCGCGCAAGCCGAATACGAAGACACGTACGGCGGGCTCGAACGCAACGTGTGGCAACCGCTCGTCCAGGGCTGGCACGGCCTGCGTTCGCGCTGGTACGACTGGCGCGCGCGCGGGCAAGCGCGCGTCCTCGACATCCTCGAGCGCATCGAAGCGGGCGAAGGCGTCCCGCGCCGCCTCGAGACCGTGCCGGGCGAGATCGCGGGCTACCAGCGCATGGATCCCGAGCGCAGGGCGAAGCTGCTCGCGCGGTTGCGCGAGAGCGTCCCGGAGAACATCGCGATGGCGGCGCGCGCCGACGAAGCCGCGGCCGAAGTACCGCACTCGCCGCTGCTCGATCGCCTCGCGCGCACGGAGTCGATGTCCGAAGCGTATGAGGTGCTCACGGAAGACGGCTTCGACACCGCGCAGGTCGCGGCGCTGGTCTTGTTCAGCAGCGTCGCGCGGCAGCCCGACGTGTTCGCGGCCGGTGCGTTGGGCGCGTGGGTCGCCGGCCCTTGGGGTGCGCGCATCGCGGCGGGCGCGGCGTCGTTCGGGGGCGAGTACGGCGTCGCGCTCCGCGAGTCCCTCCGGATACACGGCGTCGACGTGACGGATCCCGAAGCGGTCGTCGCGGCGTGGCGCGACCCGGAGCTGATGGCCTCGGTGGAATTCTTTGCGGAACGGAGAGCATCCGCGGTCGCCGTGTTCTCGACGATCGGGTACGGCAGCCCGTTCGGTCGCAGCGTCGGCGGACAGGCCGCGAACCTCGCGTTCCAGAGCGGCGTCGACGCGTCCGGAGAAGCTGTCGCGCAGCTGTGGTCGACCGGCGAGATCACGAGCCCAGCCGAGATCTACCTCGAGGGCCTCGGCGGCCTCGTCACGGCGCCGATCGAGGTGGCGACGACAGCGTTCGAGTCCGCGAATCTGCTCCCTACACCCGAGCTCGGGCCGCGATTCGCGGATCCGCTCCCGTACCACGTGCTCTCGAATCCGACGCCCGGGACCCTGGGCGACGCCGAGATCCACGCCGCGAATCTCGCCGTGCGCGAGGGCCGCCTCGGCGCGCCCGCGCCTCTCGAAGAGGCACTGATTCAGCGCCTCCCCGGCTGGGAGACGCTCGACACGAACGCCACGTACGGGCAGGCCGCCGCCGCGATCGTCACCGAGCTCCGGCAAGGCGTCGCCGTGGGCGGAATTCAGTCGTTCCGGGAGGCCCTCGATTTCGTCTCGCCGCGAATCAACCAGGTTGCGCGAGATCTGAAGCGCGAGGACGTCTGGGACTACGCCGAGTTCGGGCGCCCACGCACGCTCCGCTCCGAGACGCCGATGTCCGGGAAGTACGAGGCGTACCGCGCCGCGAGCGTCGAAGCGCTCGAACACTTCGCCGACGGCGAGTGGCGCATCGAGGAGGACGGCGTCCGCCTCACCACGCACGTCCCGCCGCTGGTGTTCCGGGACAACGAGGCGCGCGCACCGCGCTGGGAACACACGCCCCCCGCTTCGTTCCCCGCGATCCACGACGCCGTCGAGCGCGCGTGGACCGACGCGCGACACGCAGACGATCCCGCGGCGCTCGTGGAGGCGGTCGCGAACCTCCACTGGTGGGGCGCGCACATGGCGCCGTTCGACCGCTCGAGCGCGGCGTCGATCGACATCATCGCGAAGGCGCTGCTGATCGAAGGCGGCATCCAACCGGGCCGTTGGCGCGAGGGCGTCGGCGTCGATCTCGAGGCGTTCTTCCAGTCCCGCGAAGCGTTCGTGGACGCGTACGCGAGCTACCACGCGCCATGACGGTGTGGAACGAGGGCCTCCTCGACGCTATAACCATCGCACCGGGGAGAGCACTGTCGATGAGCGAGACCTCACGTCCCGACGACGACACCGACGTCCAGCCCTCCCACCCCCGCTTCGGCCCCTTCCTCCTCGTGGAGCCGATCAAGCGCGGCGGCATGGGGCAGCTCCACCTCGCGCGTACGCCGTGGCCGGACGCGCCCGTCGCGATCGTGAAGTCACTGCCGGCCGAGCGCGAAGGGAGCTTCGTCTCCGTCGAGCGCTTCCGCCACGAAGCGGAGCTCGCGGTGCGCCTTCGACACGCGAACCTCGCGCAGACGTATCACGTCGGTCGCGTGCGCGCCGGGCTGTACGTCGCGGTGGAGCCGGTGCTCGGCTGCGACGCGCTCGACGTCGCGCGCGCGACGCGAGCGCAGAAGGTCACCGTCCCGGCCGACGTCATCATCCCGATCCTCCGGGACCTCCTCTCGGCGCTCGCCTACGTCCACAACGTCCCGGTCGGCGATCACCGCCCGCCCGGGATCGTCCACCGCGACGTCACCCCCGGGAACGTGATCGTGGGCTACGACGGGGTCACGAAGCTGGTCGACTTCGGCATCGCGAAGTCCGCGCTCACCGAGCGCTACGACCTCACT
>JAUHYN010000958.1 GCA_030426505.1 bacterium
GCGCCGGCGTCGATCAGCAGCGAGCGCGAGGCGTCGACCTTGCGGTAGTGGATGTGGTGGAGGATCGCCGCGGCGTCGTTGAGCGCGACGATGTTCTTGTACGGCGTCTGCGGATCGTCGAGGCCGGTCGCGGCGAGGTACGCGAGGTGAATCGCGAGCTCCGACTTCTCACCGGCGTGGAAGGCATCGCGCGCGGCGACGTGTCCACGGGCGGCGATGCGGCTCGCCTCCGCCATGCACGCGATCTCGTATTCGGTCTTCGTGGTGCGGCGCGCGTGGAGCCGATCGACGACCGGCGAAGGGTTCGCGTCGGCGCCCATCTGTTCGGCGACCGAGGTGTCGTGGCCGACGAACGCGACGCGCCCGCCCTTCACGAGATCGATCACGTCGCGGAACGCGGGGACCTCGACGACGTCGATCCCCGCGCCGAGCAGCGACCAGTCCGGCTCTTCGGGGCGCTCCCAGAAGCTGTCGCTCCGCACGACGGCGAGGCGCGGTTTGTCCCCCTTCGCGACGACGACGGTGGTGTCCGGCCAGTCGACCTTCGCCCAGTGTTCGAGCTCGGGGACGGGGCGGAACGGCCAGTCCTGGTCGTCGAAGGACGACTTGAGCACGAGGCGGCCGCCGTGGATGGCGAGCTTGTCGTAGCCGGTCGCGTCGAGGAGCGCGTGCGCGTGTTCGGTGAGGGTCTCGACGTGATCGCGGTACAGATCGGACAGGGAGCTCATCGCGGCGCAGCATCGAACCGCGACCTCGACGGGTCAAGCAGTTGCCAAGGGCGCGTGCGGCTGGTCGAGTAGGCGCCATGAAGGCCTTCTTCAAGCGCTTCGCGCTGGCCGTCTTCGTGGTGTTCATCGTCGTGTACGCGCTGGCGGCGAGCTACTACCTGCCGCGCACCGCGCTCGTTCATGTCACGGGGACGGAGATCAAGCGGTCGGACTCGAAGGCGAAGGACGGCAGCACGCTGACCACGGACGTGCGCTACGTGATGACGAGCCGCGTCGATGACGGCAAGGCGATGGTCTTCAAGAACGAGGACACCGGCTGGGGCTGGCCGCCGTACTTCAAGTTCGACTCGGGCGACCTCGCGGGCGAGGCGATGAACCTCGCGAAGGACAAGGGCAAGGACAAGTCGATCGTGCTCGTCACGTACTACGGGTGGCGCACGAACCTGCTCAGCCTGTTCCCGAACGTGGTCTCGCTCGAGGAGGTCGGTGAGGGCTACGAGCACATCCCGATCTTCAACCTCGCGTTCCTCGTGTTCAGCGTCGTCTTCTTCATCGTGCTGTTCGTGTACGCGCGGCGCTTGGCGCGATGGCGGCCGAAGAAGAAGGGCGAGGGCGATTCGGCGCCCGCCGAGGCGACCGAAGGAAATTCCGACTGATCGAACGCGCGTTGGCGGGGGTATGACCTCGATCCTCCGCCCGACGCTCTTCACGTTCGCCACCGTCTTCGCCGCCCAGTCGGCGGTCGGAGCCGCACCCGGCGCGGAGCCCGGCTATGTCGCCTCGTCGTACCAGGCGAAGACCGTGCTCGAACGCACGGAGGAGGGCGAAGACGTCCGCGCGCCGCATCGCCAGGTCTCGTCGAAGCGCCGCTCGGAGGTGTTCGATCGCCTCTTCGACGCCGAGGATCGTCGCGCGTTCCGTCGCCTGAAGAAGCTCGCGAAGCGGCGAGGGCGAGGCTCGGGCCGCGTGCTGCGGCGCTTCCCTGACGCCGCACCCGGGGACGTCGAGCGCCTCGCGGAACACCAGCTCGGTGACGTCGCGCGCTACTTGATCGCGAGTGGCCTCGAGCCGACGAAGATCGCGAAGTACTCCGTGCGCGACAAACGCGAACGCGACGAGCGCTCCGTCGTCGTACACGACGAGTCCAACGCGTACGTGCGGGTCGCGGACGGGAAGCTGCGCGACGTCTACACGTGGTCGCATCAGGTCGTCGCCGTCCGCAGCACGTACGAGTCGACCGAACACAACCTCTACGTCTACGCCGATGACGGCCGCCTCTCCCGCGTCTACACGTTCGGTGACTACAGCGGTGGCGTTCAACTCACGCGCGTCGACGTGAGGTGGAGCCGCGATCGCGTAGCGCGATTCGAAGTGCGATCGGTCGAGGGTGCGGAGCACGACGGGATCAACTTCTACCGGATCGATCGCGTCGACGCGCCGACCGTGATCGCCGCGCGGAGGTAGCGATCTTGTACGGCGTCCTGCTCCTCCTCGCCGCCGACTTCGGTTTCTCCTCCGGCGTGCGCACGCTCGACATCGGCGCGCCCGCCGCCGACTTCGTGGCGTCGTCGTGCGCGGACTGTCACGAAGCGGAGTACGCAGGGTGGCGAGCGAGTCGTCACCGCGCCTCGCTCACGAACCGGATTTTCGTCGCGGGGTTCGCGGCGGAGTCCGAGGCGCGCTGCGTGCGGTGTCATGCGCCGCTCCCGGAGCAGTTCGCCGAGGTCATGGCGGCGAACCGCGATCTGACGAAGCTCCCCGCGGCGGCGCTCGGCCACGAGGGCGTGACGTGCGCGACGTGCCACGTCCGCGACGGAGAGGCGCACGGCAACGACGCGTTGAAATCGGACGCGCTGTGCGGGTCGTGCCACGAGTTCGCGTTCCACGAGAAGAAGCGCGGCCGGCTCGTCCTGACCGACACGCCGATCCAGTCCACGTACTCGCAGTGGCTCGAGTACGGCGCGACGGGGCGCACCGACTCGTGCATCTCGTGCCACATGAACGGCGGCCACGACATCCGCGGCGCGCACGACGTCGAGCTGTTGCGTCGCTCGCTCGACGTTCGGATCGATCGCGAGAGGATGTGGCTCGCGTCGCGCGGCGTGGGGCACCGGTTCCCGACCGGCGACGTGTTCCGGCACCTGACGGTGGAGGTGCGCGTTGGCGACGAGTGGATCGAGATCGCGCGCATCGGTCGACGCTACGCGCCCGCGGAGAACCGTGACGGGACCTATTCGATGCGGCTCGTCGAAGACACGTCGTTGGCGCCGGACGTGCCGCGCTCGATCGAGATCCCGGCCGGCGCGACCGAGTACCGCATCCACTACCGCTACGACGAAGACGGCTCGGAGGCGGTGCTCGTGGTCCGCGCGGGGTTGCCTTAGATCTTCGCGCGTTCGCCGAACACTCGGTGCCCGTCCTCGGTGATCGCGAGGATGTCCTCGATGCGCACGCCGAACGCGCCGGGGCGGTAGATGCCGGGTTCGTTGGACATCGTCATGCCGGGGCGGAGGATCGTGTCGTTGCCGCGCACGAGGTACGGATCTTCGTGGCCGTCGAGGCCGATGCCGTGGCCGAGGCGGTGTGTGAACGTGGCGTAGTCCGCGCCGTAGCCGGCGTCGGTGATGATCTTGCGCGCGGCGGCGTCGGCGCGCGTACACGTCTCGCCGGGGCGGAGCACTTCGAACGCGGCGGACTGGGCGGCGAACACCGTCTCGAGCGCGCGGCGCGTCTCGTCGCTCGCAGCCCCGCACGGCCACGTGCGCGTGATGTCGCTGCAGTAGCCGTGGAGTTGTCCGCCGGTGTCGATCAACACGAGGTCGCCGTCGGCGAGCGTGCGCTCTTTGCCGGTGCCGTGCGGGAACGCGGCGTTCTCGCCGAACAGTACGAGTGCCCACACGTGGGCGAGTCCGGCCGCGTACTGCGCTTCGGTGATCACGGTTCGCCTCTCGCCCTCCGTCATGCCGACGCGCGTCGCCGCCATCGCGATCTCGAGCGCGGCCTTGGTCGCGAGGTTGGCC
>JAUHYN010000959.1 GCA_030426505.1 bacterium
CGACTTCTGCGAACAGCTCGGCTACCCGTTCCCGGATCTGACCGACGGCGAGCCGAAGGCGTTCTGGGGCCGGATGATGTTGCAGGAGACCTGCCGCGTGAAGGAGGCGGTCTTCTTCAAGAGCGCGGAGACGTTCCTCCCCACGCCACCCGACGAGCTGCACCGCTTCGAGGAGCGCATTCGCGGCGAGTCCGCGACGCTCAACATCACGCGCGAAGACGTCGTGCGCGTGCTCGAGCAACAAGGCCTCTACGAAGCGCTCGAAGAGTGCATCGACGGCGTGCTCCAGCAGGCCGAAAAACACGGCATCTCGGAGAAGGACATCGAGGACGTGTTGATGGTAGGCGGCTCGACGCTGCTCCCCGGCGTGTACCCGGTCTTCGAGAAGCGCTTCGGTCGCGACGTCGTGCGCGCGTGGCAGCCGTTCGAGGCGGTCGCGTACGGCGCGGCGGCGTTCGCGGCGGACCAGTCGAACCACTCCGACTTCATCGTCCACGACTACGCGTTCGTGACGCACGACCTCAACACGCACGAGAAGCAGTACTCGGTGATCGTGCCGCACGGCACGCGCTTCCCCACGGCGTCGGACTTCTGGAAGCGGCAGCTCGTCCCCACGTGTTCACTCGGCGAGCCTGAGACGATGTTCAAGCTCGTCATCTGCGAGGTCGGGCGCGACTACGTCGGCGATCGCAAGTTCGCGTGGGACGCGGAGGGCCGCCTGCACAAGCTCGGCGGCAAGGAGGGCTCGTCGGAGCCGCTCGTCGTGCCGCTCAACGAGTCGAACCCTACGCTCGGGTATCTCAAGCCGCCGCACCCGCCGAGCGACAAGCGCCCGCGGCTCGAGATCGCGTTCGGCGTGAACACCGAGCGCTGGCTCTGCGCGACCGTGTACGATCTGCGCACGAAGAAATACATGATGCGTGAAGAACCGGTCGTTCGGTTGTTGTGACCCGCCGAGTGGCAGCAACTGCAACTCGGCCTGCGTGCGACGGTCCGCGAACACGAACTCATAGCCGACTTCGCCGGATCGGCCCTTGCTCAGGGGCCCGGCATGACAAGACACCCGCGATTCATTCGCACCATTCCTCTCATTACGATCGGGCTCGCCGCGGCGGCGTGTACCGAGGCCGGCTTCGAGGGTCGCGTCGACGACGCGGTCGCGATCTCTGATGAACACGGGGCCGCGCTGCGCGCGCTGGATCCCGCAGACCACGACTTCGACGACATCGAGAAGGGCCGCATCGCCGCGCCCGCGCCGACCGCGCTCGACGCGGCGCTGATCGAGCTCGTCGAGGAGACCGCTTCGTTCGGCGAGGCCATTGCGCTGGTGCGTGTCGCGGGCCAGATCCCGAACGATGTGCCGCCCGTGCCGGGGCGCCTCAGCGCGAACGCGAGCGACCCGGACTTCGAGTTCGCGGGCCGCAACGTCGTGATCCCGTACGGCGTGCAGAAGGTGCTGCGTGAGCGGCGCGACCAGCGCGACGCCGCGTTCGAAGAGCTCGAGTCGGACGAGCGTGAAGCGTTCAGCGCGCGCCTCGCCGCCGAGTCGGTCGCGCGCAGGGCGAAGATCGCCGCGCGCCTCGGCTGGCGCTTCGATCCGCGCCCGGACCTGTACGTCGTCGACGCGGGCGACGGGACGATCTGGCGCCGCAAGGCCCCGGACGGCTACGTGCCGAGCGAGGTCGACAGTGGGCCCAGCGCCTTCGCGGCGATCGCGGAGGAACACGGGCGCAACGGCGTCCCGCCGGAGCTCCGCGCGAAGATCATCGGCGGCTCCGACGACCGCGATCTGCGCAGCCGCCAGAACGGCTACACGATGGGCGGCTCGGTGTGGCAGCCCAAGGGCGCGATCGTCGACGACGGCCGCACCACCCAGGAGGTCCCGGTCGAGGTCGACTGCTCCGGCACGAAGATCTCCGCGCGCCTCGTCGCGACCGCGGGCCACTGCATGTTCAAGGACGGCTCGTGGAACGACAACACGAAGTGGATCCCGGGCGCGGACGGCGTCGACGCCGAGGTGAACGGCCGCGACCCGTCGCCGAACGGCTACAAGAACCGCTACACGCGCGTCGTGCGCGGCAACTGGTTCGACGACGAGGACGTGAACTACGACTTCGGCGTCTTCGTGCTGCACGACAACAGCTCGAGCTGCACGTTGTACTGGCACGGCTGGCGCCGCTACAGCTCGCTGCTCGGCAAGACGTTGTACCTGTACGGCTTCCCGGGCGAGCGGCAGGACTGCGCGGCGTCGCCGCTGTCGAACGACTGGTGCAACGGCTCGATTTACGGCGACGGCGGCGGCGTCGCGCTGCAGACCACGAACCGCATCTGGTACTACATGGACAGCTCCGGCGGCATGAGCGGCTCGGGTGTGTACGAGATCGACGGCGGCAGCCGCTACGTCGTGGCCGTCCACCGCGGCGGCAACTCGACGTGGAACAACGCCGTGCGCATCACGACCGCGAACCGCGATCTGATCAACGACGCGACGTCGGACTACCCGCCGAACGCGTGTAACTGATTCGCGAAGGGGACTCCTCGCGGCGTGCGCGTCACGGCGCCGCGGGGAGCACTCGCCAGAAGTCCTGGTGCCGGCGGGCGTAGCGGCCCTGCGCCCAGATGCGTCGGATGCCTTGCTGCACGCCGAGCGGCGTGAGCGGGACCGGTGCGTACGGCGGCGCGCCGCTCACGTCCGTGCGGAAGGTCTGGTCGCCGCCGTTCGGGGCGCGGCCGCGGAACACGATCGCGGCGCTGTCGGCGGTCCAGAAGCGGTCGTAGAAGCCTCGCCACGACTCGACGGAGATGACCGTGAACGGGACGGGGTGCGTCAGCGCCCAGCTCCCCAGCGCGTCCATCGACACGACGTACTGGCGCGTCTGGGAGAACTGCGTGCCCGCGAACGTCCGGGCTTCGACGCGCATCGCCGAGCCGTCGAACGCGAACCGCGCGGCGCGGACCTCCTCGTCGCTCCCGAGCAAGCGGTGGGCGCGCGTGAGCGTGAACGGAGGGCCCGCGGCGAGGTCGGCGACGAAGAGCGAGTCGGACTCGTCGAGGTCGAGGTCGGCGAAGACGCGGAGCCAGCGGCCGTCCGGTGAGAACTCGGTCGTGTGGGAGCGAGCCACGATGCCCTGGTCGCGCGAGTAGCTCGGGTGTTCGAGGCGGTGCGCGGTCGCGGGGAGCGCGCCGCTCACGTCCGCGAAGTAGCCTTCGAGGCCGCCGGTGACCGGGTGGGTCCGGGCGATGAGCGCGATCTTCTTGCTGTCGGGAGACCAACCGTCGAAGCGCGCGCCGCGCGGCATGCGATCATCGAGGGCGATGGCGGGCAGCCCGGGCGAGGGCGTCGCGTTGGTCAACTCCACGATGTACGGCGTGAGCCGATCGTTCGGCGACGTCGCGCAGCTGAACGCGAGCCTCGCGCCGTCGGGCGAGATCGAGATGACGGCGCCGACGTCCTGCTGCAGATCCGCGAGGCACGAGCCGGACAGCTCCAGCGGAGGCGAAAGGAGGACGGGCGCGCTCGGGACTGGTCCGCTCACGTCGACCCACTCGACGCCGGTCTGCGACACGTAGATCAGCGCGCGCGCGTCGTCGGTCCACATGAGGCTCCCGCGGACGTGGGCGGTCGCGCCGGGGCGCACGTCGACGGGGAGGTCGGAGGGCAGGCCCATCAGCGCCGAGCCGAGGTCGGTCACGTAGACGCGGGGTGCGTTCTCGCCCGGCCCACGCGCGAAGAACGCGATCTTCGAG
>JAUHYN010000960.1 GCA_030426505.1 bacterium
AAGAAGCTCGCTCGCCGACAGACGCACGGGAGTTCTTCAGCAGCCTGCTAGAGCTTGCCTCCCGGATCCCTCGGTGGTCGGCTCTCCGCATCCGCGCGCTCTTCACCATCGCTGCGCTCCTCGTCGCCGGGCCGGCGCTCGCGGCGGATCGTACGCCGGCGTCGACGATGCCGTTGCGGTCGGTCGAGCGGCCGCTCACGTTGCTGGAAGATCACTTCGGGCTGCGCCCGGACGTCTACCTCACGCGCGTGGGGGAGGAGGCCTGGGTCGGGCTGTTCATGGGGGCGGGGTACGGGGTCGACGACGACCTCGAGGTCGGGCTCACCTTGCTCCGGCTCACGCTCTCGCAGGACCCCACGTCCGGGATCGACGCGCCGACGGGGTACGTCGCGTACCGACTGATCGACGGGCCGTTCGAGCTCGCGTTGAAAGGCGAGATCGAGCTGCCGATCAACGAGGCGGTCGATTTCGCCGCGTCGGTCCCGATGCGGATCCACGGCGGCGCGTGGGTCGCCGTCACGCTCGAGCCCGCGTTCTACGGGTACGCCGGGGCGCCCGGTCAGTATGGGGTGCGGATCCCCGCCGAGGTCCGCGGGCAGATCACCGATCAACTCAGCGTGGGCGCGCTCGCGATCTGGTCTTGGCCGAGTCTGCGTTCGAGCCCGGGGGCCCTCCTGCAGTTCGGGGGCGTCGCCGCCTATACCCTGGACCGAGCGCGCGCCGCGTTCGCGGAGCTGCGGGTCTCCGTGTTCGCGCCGAGTTTGGAGCTGGGCGACCAGGAGGGGCTCGTCCGCCCGTACACGAGTGATTGGACGGTCCTGTTCGACGCGACGTTCTTCCTTCGGTCGGACCCTGATGAGGCGGCGCCGGATTCACCATTCTGAGGCGTTCCCGCGTTCGTAACCGCGTTTTTGTTTGACCCTTCCGACGCGCGCGTTCATGAGGAGCGCGCCTTGGCCCACGAGAAGCGACGCGACGACCTCAGGAACTTTGCGATCGTCGCCCACATCGACCACGGGAAGACGACGCTCGTCGACGCGATGCTATCGCAGGCGGGCATCTTCCGGGACAACCAGGCGCGGCCCGACCGCGTCATGGACAGCAACGACCAGGAGCGCGAACGCGGGATCACCATCCTCGCGAAGAACACCGCGATCCACTACGGCGACATCAAGCTGAACATCCTCGACACGCCCGGTCACGCCGACTTCGGCGGCGAGGTGGAGCGTGTGCTCACCCTCGCGGACGGCGTCCTGCTCCTCGTCGACGCCGCCGAGGGCCCGCTCCCCCAGACGCGCTTCGTCCTGTCGAAGGCGCTCCAAGCCGGGCTGAAGCCGATCGTCGTGATCAACAAGATCGACCGCGGCGACGCGCGCGCGGCCGAAGTGCTCGACGAGGTCTACGACCTCTTCATCGAGCTCGAAGTCGAAGAGGACGTCCTCGACTTCCCCGTGATCTACGCCGTCGGTCGTGACGGTGTCGCGCACAAGAAGATCGGCGACGGCTCGGAGAACCTCAAGCCGCTGTTCGACGAGATCGTCGCGCGCCTCCCGGGCCCGATCGATCGCCGCGACGAGCCGCTGAAGATCCTCATCGCGAACACCGAGTACGACGACTACGTCGGTCGCGTCGCGATCGGTCGCGTCGTCGCGGGCCGCCTCAAGCGCAACGAGCCGCTCTATTACATCGGCCGCAGTGGCAAGGCGAAGTCGGCGAAGGCGATGAAGCTCTACGCGTTCGAAGGCCTCGGGCGCACCGAAGTCCAGGAGGTCGGCGCGGGCGACATCATCGCCCTGGCCGGCATCGACGACGTCGAGATCGGCGACACCGTCGTTACCGATCCGGAGACGGAAGCGCTCGAGCGGATCGAGGTCGACCCGCCGACGCTGCGCATGAACTTCCGCATCAACGACTCGCCGTTCGCGGGCCTCGACGGCAAGTACGTGACGTCGCGCCAGGTCCGCGATCGCCTGTACAAGGCCGCGCAGGCGAACGTTTCGATCCGCGTGAAGGACGGCGACACCCCGGACGTCTTCGAGGTCGCCGGGCGTGGCGAGCTGCAGCTCTCGGTGCTCGTGGAGACGATGCGCCGCGAGGGCTACGAGCTGTCGCTGTCGAAGCCGGAGGTCGTGACGAAGGAGATCGACGGCGTGCTGTCGGAGCCGATGGAGCGCGTCACGATCGACGTCCCCGAGGCGTACATCGGCACGGTCACCGAACGCCTCTCGCCGCGCCGCGGGCAGATGCTCGAGATGCGTCAGGCTGGCGGCGGTCGCGTGAAGATGGAGTACCGCATCCCGTCGCGCGGGCTGATCGGCTTCCGCTCGGAGTTCCTCACGGAGACGCGCGGCACCGGCATCCTCAACAGCCTCGTCGACGGTTGGGCGCCGTACCAGGGCAAGGTCGCGCGTCGCCCCAACGGCGCGATCGTCTCGGACCGCACGGGCAAGACCACGCCGTACGCGCTGTTCAACCTGCAGCCGCGCGGGAAGCTCTTCCTCGGCTCGGGCCTCGACGTCTACGAGGGTCAGATCCTCGGCGAGCACTCGCGCGAGGCCGACCTCCCGGTGAACGCGTGCCGCGAGAAGAAGCTCACGAACATTCGCGCCGCGGGTAAGGACGAGAACACCGTCCTCTCCACGCCGAAGAAGATGAGCCTCGAAGCCGCGATCGAGTGGATCGACGAGGACGAGCTCATCGAGGTCACGCCGAAGGCGATCCGCCTGCGCAAGAAAGAGCTGCGCACGAACATGCGCCCGAAGCGCACGGCGAAGATCGAAGAAGAAGAAGCCTGACCTCGCGCGCCCTCCGCGCGCTGAATCCTCCTGAACCTGCGATCGTGATCACGCGCCGCGTGTAAGCGTCGAAGTCCGGCGTAACCTCTCCGCGGCACCCCCCGTACCCCTCACGACGCCGGCGCCCCGCGCCCCCCACGTCCCCCTTTCGAACCCCGTCCGCACGCGGACGGTGACTGTGAGGCCCCCATGGCACCCGTACGCCTTCTCCCGACTTCGCTCTGCATCTCGCTGACGATCTGCGCCGCCTGCGCGGAACAACAAGCCGATCCCCAACCCACGCAAACCGCACGCGACGGCGGCGTGTCGCCCGTCCGCGACGCCGGCGACGAGACACCGCGCGACGGCGGCACCGCTGAACCCGACGCGGGCCAACTCGTCGACTCCGGCGTCACGCCCGACTCCGGCGTGATCGAAGAACCCGCCGCGCCGCCCGCGGTCTACACGCTCTCGAACGATCCCGTCGGCAACGCGATCGTCGTCTACGCGCGCTCCGAGTCCGACGGCGCGCTGCAGCTCCTCGACACGTTCGAGACCGGCGGCCTCGGCTCCGGCGGTGGCCTCGGGAGCCAGGGCGCGCTCGTCTACGACGACGCGAACCGACGCTTCTTCGCCGTGAACAACGGCGACGACACGATCTCGATGCTCGACCTCAACGAAGACGGCACGCTCGAAGCGCGCTCGACGGTCGACGCGAACGGCGTCGGCCCGGTCAGCATCACGGCGCGCGGCGACGTCGTGTACGTCGTCAACACCGGCGACGAAGCCACGCCCGCGAACATCGCCGGCTTCCGCGTGGTCCGTAACGCGCTCACGCCGATCGCGGGCTCCGTGCGCCCGCTCAGCATCGACATGCCCGGACCGGGGCAGATCGAGTTCTCGCCCGACGGCGCGTTGTTGATCGTCACCGAGAAGGGCACGAACCAGATCGACCTGTTCGCCGTCTCC
>JAUHYN010000961.1 GCA_030426505.1 bacterium
TCACCCGGCTCGCACGGCGTACCCACGGCGCCGTCGCTGCAGAAGAACCACGCGAGGCCGCTGCTCCCCGTGGTCCGGACGCACACGCCGTCGGGGCACGTCTCGGGGACCATGCGATCGCACAGGCCGTTGTTCGGATCGTGTTCGTCGAGGCAGCGACAGTCCGTCGAGCTCGCGGAGTCCGTGTAGCAGACGCAGCCGAGCGCGGTCGTGCAGATGTCGGCGGTCTTCGAGCACGCGATGCCGAGGCGGCCGTCGCTGCAGAAATCGATGTCCACGCCCTCGGCGCGCGCGCGCACGCACATGAACGGCGCGGCGCACGTGTTCGGGTTCTGCAGATCGCACGGCTCCGCGAGGCCCTGCGGTCGGTGGCACCCGCAGTCGCCGAGGATGCAGCCGCAGACCTGCCCGGCGCCGCACGTCATCGTGCATTGGAACGGCCCGGCGTCGTGGGTGCCGGAGTCGTAGAAGCCGGCGTCGACGAAGCCGGCGTCGGGGAGGACGAACGCGCCGCCGTCGATACCGCGGCGGCCCGCGTCGTCCTTGCACCCGACGAGCGCCACGAGCGCGAAGAGGAGGAGCGAGCGGCGCACGATCGGAATCATCGCCGCGCGGCGACGCGCAACGCAACCGAAGGCGGGATCAGAAGAGGCCGAGGCTCAGCAGATCCTGCACGTCGAGGAGGCCGACCGGGCGGCCCTTCGGATCCACCACGGCGACCTGGTCCACGTGGTAGTTGCGCATCACGGCGGCCGCTTCGGTGACGCGTTGATCCGGCGTAATCGTCTTCGGCGACGTCGACATCACCGAGCTGATCGGCGCGTCGAGATCGCACGTCCCCGACTCCATGAGCCGGCGCAGATCGCCGTCCGTGAACATCCCGACGAGCTTTTTGTACGGCCCGACGATCGTCGCGGCGCCGGGGCGCCCGGCGGTCGAGGTCATCACGGAGATCACTTCGGCGATCGTCGCCTTCGGCTTCACGCACGGCAGCATGTCGCCCTGACGCATGACGTCCTCCACGCGCATGAGGCGACGCCCGAGCGAGCCCGCGGGGTGAAACGCCTTGAAGTCGTCCTCGGTGAACCCGCGCAGCTCGAGCACGACCATCGCGAGCGCGTCGCCGAGCGCGAGCATCACGGTGGTCGAAGTGGTCGGCGCGAGGCCGGTGCCGGCTTCGTCCCAGCGCCCCATCTCGATCGTGAGGTCGGCGCCGCGGCCGAGCGAGGAGCGCCGCGAAGCGGTCATCGCGATCACCGTCGCGCCCACCTGCTTCACGGCGGGGATCAGGCGGAGCATCTCCTCCGTCTCACCGGAGTGCGACAACGCGAGGACGACGTCGTCGCTCGTGAGCCGCCCGAGGTCGCCGTGCAGCGCGTCGGCGGGGTGCAGGAACAGCGACGGCGTCCCGGTCGACGCGAACGTCGCGGAGATCTTCTGCGAGACGAAGTTCGCCTTGCCCATCCCGGTGACGACGAGGCGCCCGGCGCACTCTGCGATGAGGTGCGTGGCGCGCGCGAACTCGGGGCCGAGGTTGTCGCCGGCTTCGGCGACGGCGCGCGCTTCGTCGGCCAGCACGCGACGCCCGATCGCGAGCGGTCGGACGGCGGAGGCGGACTTTCGTTTGAGTGGATTGCGGCGGCGCGCCACGGCGGGCGGACCGTACCGACCCGCGCCGAAGCCTGTAAAGTTCAGATCGCGAGCAGGACGCTGGTGCCGATCTTCAGGTCGCCCGAGAAAACGGTGGCGCCCTCGAGCGGTGGGTCGTCGACGAACGGCGTGCGGGTCCCCATCCCGGAGAGCCCCATGCGCTGGAACGAGTACATCATCGCGAGCTGCAGTCCGAACGCGTCGGAGATCCAGTAGCGCCCGCCTGCGCCCACGCGGAAGTTGAAGCCGAACGCGTCGCGCCCGGTGTTGGTCGGGCCCTCACTGTAGATCGGGACGACGCCGAAGCGCCCCTCCGCGTCGAGCACGAGGCTCTCGTTGACCTGCACCGCCGCGCGGCCGCCGGCCTCGAACCCGATCGCGGACCAGCTCACCACGACGGTGTTCTCCCCCTGCCCCTCCACGGTCATCGAGTCGTAGAAGAAGCCGCCGAGCGGGCTGAAGACGAAGCGCCCGCCGTCGCCGAACTCGGCGAGTTCGAGGTCGTAGAAGACGGAGGCCCCCACGTTGAAGAAGCGCCCGGTGGGCTCCGCGGGCGTCACCGCGGGCTGCACGTCGATCGCGTACTTCACGGGGACGAACGACAGGCGCGCGTCGAAGCCGAGGCCGCTGTCGGGGATGGAGACCCGCGCGCCCGCGTCGATCAGCATGAGCGGCGACAGCGTGTACGCGAGCCCGGTGACCACCCCGCCGACCGCGACGGTGTACGCCGACAACGCCTGCGTCCCCGCGCCGAGCTGCAGCCTGAGCACCTTGCCCTCGCCGCCGCCGGCCGAATCGCTCGGACCGACGCGCGCGGTCGCCTTGTTGCTCGCCTCGTCCTCGATCTCGGCCTTGGGCGTGGGGCGCGGCGACGGCGGGGGCGCCGCCACCACCGGCTCCGGATCCGGATCCGCCGCCGCGTAGGGTTCGGGCTCCGGCGTGGCCTTCCGCGACTTGATCGCGGCCGCCATCCCGCTGCCGATCGCGCGCCCGATCTTCGTCGCGCTCTTTCCGCTGCGGTACGACTTCTTGATCTTCTCGAGCTCCTCGCCCGTGCGGACGTCGAACAAGAGCGCCGTCGCGAAGTACTTCCGCCGGCTGCGCGTGATGGAGATCTTCAGCTGGTACTGCGCGTCGGCCGCACGCGCGGCGTCGAGCGACTCGGGCTTGGCGCGCGCCGACTTCGCGGCGCCGTTGAGCTCCTTGCCGTACACGACGAGGAGCCCCTGACCGGCGAGCCCCGCGACGACGCCGCGGGTGAGCTTGGCGGCGCGGGCCCGGCGGGGTCCGCGGATCCTGGGGAGGGCGACGGTGGCGTCCTGGGCGAGCGCGACGTCGGGAGCGGCGGCGCACCAGACCGCCCCGAGCGTCAACGCGAGACGCGCGATCGACTTCATCGACACGCGGTCATCATACAACATCCGACACGCAGTCAGCGCGAGCCGAAGATCCGATCGAGGAGACTCTTACGTTGGGCCGAAGCGTCGTCCGCGACCTCCGCGGCTTTCACCTCGTTCTCCCCCTTCGGTACGGTCCCGGTGAAACGAGGCTCGCGCTTGTCCTTCGCCGGCTTCGGCGCGGCGGGCCCCTTCTGGGCGTCCTCCGACACCGTAGCGGGCGCGTCGGCCTTCGCGGGCGCCTCGGCGCCGTTGCTCTTCTCGGCCCCGCGCTCCTTCTCGCGTCGCGCGCGCCTGGCCTGGCGTTCGGCTCGGAGGCGCTCGAGCATTTCGGCGGACGGGCGACCGGTGAACGTGGTGTCCCCCTTCGCCTCGATCGCGGGCGCGTTCTTCTCGCTGCGCTCGCTCCGCTCGCTCCGCTCGCCGCGCTCGGCGCGCTGCCCCTCGGCGCTCTTCGACTCGCCGTCCTCGCCGCCGCGCCGACGCTTGCGCTTCGACTTGGTCTTCTTCGGCGTATCGGAGAGCGCGACGTCGCCCGTGTCGACGTTCGACTCGCGCCGCTTCTTCGCGCGGCGCCGCTTGCGCTGCGTACGATCGCGGCGACGATCCTCGCGCGGCGGGAGCTTGTCCGTGAGCTCGGCGAGCACCTCGCCCTTGGAGAGGAACTTCACCTCGTCCTGGCCGCGGTCCATCTCG
>JAUHYN010000962.1 GCA_030426505.1 bacterium
GCTGCGGTCCGCAGCCGTGCGGAACGCCTCCACCGCCTGTTCCATCGGAAATCGCGCGGAAATGATCGGGGCGACATCGATGCGGCCGCCATCGATCGCGGCCACGGCTTCGGCGAATTCCGCGTGAAACCTGTGGGTGCCTTGCAGACGGATTTCCTTGGCGACCAGCGCATTGACCGGCATGGGAATATCGCCCGCGACGCCGACCTGAACCAGCACGCCGCGCGGGCGAAGCGCCCCATCGGCCCCGCGCTCCTGGCGCGGGTGGAGCGGCACCTCGAGGCGTGCGAGACCGCCGGCGACCTCGCGCGCGGATCCGTGCCGCTGACCCGGCTCGCGCAGACGCTGACCGAGGCCGACCGGCCGGAGGACGCCGCAGGGATCCTCGAGCTGGTGCATCGCCACGCCGAGCGCTTCACGCGACTGTTGAGCGAGGACCGCGATCGACAGGCGGACGCCGCTCGGGCGCAGCGCGCGCGCTACTACGCGTTGATGGGCGATCACCGCGGCGCGGCGGGGCTGAGCTCGGCGCCGTCCATCGACGCGCGGCCCGTCGGCACGCTGCGCGTGAAGGACATGCAGCCGCTGCCCGCGATCATTCGCTGAAGCTATTCGAGCGTGGCGACGGCGCGCGCGAGATCCGTGATCACGCGAAAGACCTCGTGACCCACTCCGTGGGCGAGCTGGTCGCGTTCGATCATGTTGTGCGTGAGGAAGACGGCGACCGTGTCGTCGCGTCGATTCACCTGCCACCAACCTCCGAACCCGCCCGGCCACCCGACGCTCCCCGCGGGGCCGCCGCAGATCGTCTCGAGCGCGTCTTCCGGTTCCATCACGACCGCGACGCCCATCCCGTAGCCGTGTCCCGCGGCGAACAGCGGCATCCCGCCCACCTCTGCGGTCGCGCGTTGTTCGGGCGTGAGCCGATTCGTCGTCATCCACGCGAGCGTCTCGGGGCGGAGCAGACCTCGGCCCTGAGATGTGAAGGTGCGCGCGAACGCGAGGTAGTCATCGAGCGTCGACCAGAGACCTTGGCCGCCGGAGACGAACTGCATCGCCTCCGGGCGCGCCTCGAGGAAGGAGCCGCCGGGGCCGCCGTGGAGCGTCGTGAGGTGTCCGTTCGCATCGAAGCCGATCGGCGCGGCGCACCGATGCGCGCGGTCGCGCGGGACCGTGAAGCCGGTGTCCACCATTTCGAGCGGCCCGAAGATCCGCCGCGCGAGGACGTCTTCGAGCGGCGCGTCCTCGATGCGCGCGATGAGCAGCCCGAGGAGATCCGTCGAGTGTCCGTAGTGGAGCGTCGCGCCCGGTTGATCGATCAACGGGAGCGAAGCGAGCCCCGCGATCCACGCGTCGGGTGATCGCTCCGAGTCGATGTCTCCGCCGAGCGCTTCGCGGTAGGCCTCTGCGAGCGGGCCCGGCCAGAACGCCCCGTACGTGATCCCCGATCGATGCGTGAGCAGATCTTCGAACGTGATCGGCCGGTGCGCGGGGACCGTGTCCTCCAAGGGACCGGTCGGCGAACGGAGGACGCGCAGCTCGGCGAACTCGGGCGCCCACCGCGACACCGGCGTGTCGAGCGCGAAGCGCCCCTCCTCGAGCAAGCTCAACGCGGCGACCGTCGTGATCGGCTTCGACATCGACGCGATGCGGAACAGCGTGTCCCGCTCGACGGGGCGACGCGGCTCGAGCGCACGGACCCCCGTAAACGCGCTCGCGATGATCTCGCCGCGCCGCCACACGAGGACGCCGCCGCCCGCCCACGCCCCACGACGCGCGCCGAGCGCGTCCACGATTCGGTCTTGGAACGAGTGCTTCATAATATAACAGTGTTATATTATAGACAGCCCGCGAGGGACGCAATAGCGTCGCGACGAGGATGGCCAAAGAGCCGAGCCGGCGCGGCCGCTCCAAGGGTGACAAGCGCGCGCGGACGCGCACCAAGCTCCTCGACGCCGCGCGCGACCTCATCCGCGAGCAAGGCTTCGAGCGCACCTCGATCCGCGACATCGCGGATCGCGCCGGCATGACGACCGGCGCGATCTACGGGAACTTCGCCAACCGCGACGAGCTCTTCATGGCGCTCGCCGAGCGCCAGTGGGGCGTCATCGCGCCGGACTGCCCGCCCGGCGCGAGCTTCGCCGACCTCATGCACGCCCTCGCCGAGGCCACGATCGCCTCCATCCCCGAGCGCCGCGTCGCGGCCGTCGGCGCGCTCACGTTCCGCAGCTACGCGCTCCAACACGAAGAGATCCGCGAGCGCGTCCGCGACAGCATGGCGAAGGGCTACGCCGACGGCGCCGCGTGGCTGCACGCGACGATCGACGCGGACCAACTGCCCATGCCCCCCGAGACCCTGGTCCTCGTCATCAACGCGCTCATCGAGGGGCTGTTGTTCCAGCGCTTCCTCACGCCGGAGCTGTTTCCCGACGACGTCTTCTACGCCGCCTTCGCGGCGCTCGCGCGGGACGCATAGTTCGATCGGGGTCGGCTTGGCGTCGCGTCGAGGATCCGTTAGCCCAGTGCGTATGGCTCGCCGAATCGCGATCGCGTGGGCCCTGCTCGGGCTCACCGCCTGTCCGGCGAACGACGGGCCCCCGCCCATCGTCGAGGTCATGGGGTGCGCGGAGTGGCCGAACGGCGAGGCGTGCGCCGTCACGGAGAAGCCGCTCACGCTCTGGGTCGATCGCGCCGTCGAGGTCACGCTGGACGGCGAACGCCTCGAGCCGACCGCGGTCACCAACGTGCAAGGTGGCTCGAGATTCGAGATCGCGCCGCGACCCGGGGCGCTCGTGATGCGCGCCGAGAAGCGAAGACCGTTCGAGTTGAAGCTCGTCGCGCACGAGGTGGACGCAGAGCTCGCGGAGGTCGCGCGGCTGCGACGGAGCGGCGCGCTCGCCGAAGCCGAGGCGCGGCTCGCCGCGCTCACATCGACGGTGGCGCGCTTCGGCCTGCACGCGGAGGCGGCGCGCAATGCGCTCGCCGCGAACCGGATCGACGAGGCGCGCGCGTCGTTCGAGGCCGCGATCGCTCAGGACGTCCGAGCGGGGCGCCCGCGCGCGGAGCTGATGGATCGCACCGCGCTCGCGTACCTCTTCATCCACAACGGCTCGGCTGCGCTCGCGCGCGAGCAGCTCGACGCGCTCGCGCCCCTCGCGGAGGCGTTCGCCGAAGCGGCGACGCTCCTGGACTACTTCGAGGCGAAGCTCCACGCGCCGCGCCCCGCGCTCGCGGCGCTCCAGCGGCTCATCGTGCGCGCGGAGCGCCTCGACTACGCGGAGGTCGTGCTCGACGCACACCAGATGCGAGCGTCCCTACTGCGGCTGCTCGGTCGGTGGGCGGAGTTGGCGGAGACGCTGGGTTTGATGCGACGCGCGCTGGAGCGGGATTGGTCGGCGTGCAAGGAGGCGCAAGTCCACTCGAACCTCGGTTGGTACGGGCTGATCGGGCACCGGCAGGCGCCCGCGTTCTTCCCGGACGCCCCCGACGAAGCGCTGTCGCGCGCGCGTGATCTCTACAGCGAACGTTGTCCTCGCCCGCGCTCCCTCGCGAACGTCGAGTTGAATCTCGGGTGGGCGGCGCTGTTCGCGGGGCGCTTCGAGGCCGCGAAGCGCGCCCTCGCGGCCTCGTCGGGGCGCGTGCCGGAGCCGAGCCCGGCATGGGACGGGATCGCCTCGGAGATGTCGAGCCGGTAGGTCTTGTCCAGCCCTTGCGCCTCGGCGATGGCCCGGAGATAGCG
>JAUHYN010000963.1 GCA_030426505.1 bacterium
GGTGGTCGCGGACGCCGCCGCCGAAGCCGCCGCGGAAGCGCTCGCCCAGGCCGCCGCGGAGCCCGTCGCCACCGCGGCCGCCGTCGCGGTGCCGGGGCTGCCGCGCGAGGAGCTGCTGCAGATCGCCCGCGAGGTGATCGAGCAGGTCGCGTGGGAGGTCGTCCCGGATCTCGCGGAGTCGATCATCCGCGCGGAGCTGGATCGCCTGGTCCGCGAAGAGCTGTAGGCGCCTGTGTCCGAAAACGTCCGTCCGAAAACCGGACGACGTCCGATTACCGAACCTCCACCACGAACGCCGCCTCGATGATCTCGATCTCGCGAGGTCCGAAGCGGCGGTCCACGATCGACACCACGTCGAAGCGCACCATCGGCTCCTGCCCCGGCGCGAAGCGCGCCGCGAGGTACGCCATCGCGCCGCGGATCAGGTGCCGCTGCTTGCTGCGCCCGATCGTCTCCGCGGGCGTCCCGCAGGCGTCGGACTCGCGCGCGCGGATCTCGACGATGCACAGCGTATCGTCCTGCCACGCGATGCGGTCGAGCTCGGCGCCCGCCCCCCGCCAATTTCGTTCGACGATGACGTACCCCGCGCGCACCAGGGCGCGCTCGGCGTCGGCTTCTCGGTCGGCCCCCCAGGCCTGTGTCGGACTCGGCATGACGCGGACGACACCAGCAGGTACTGTGCCGGCGTGCCGCTCTACGAGCTGCTCATGGACGTCGCCGATCCCGACCCCGAGCCCGAGCGCGCGCTCGAGGACATCGTCACGGAGCGCCTGCGCGCGTACGCGTCGCAGCTGCAGGGCCACGCCGCCCGCGATCTGTACGCGTTGATCATGCCGCAGCTCGAGCGCCCGCTGGTCCGCGTGGCGATGGAGCTCGCGAAGGGCCAACAGATCGAAGCCGCGCGCATGCTCGGCATCCACCGCAACACACTCCGCGTCCGCCTGCGGAACCTCGGCCTCGGCAAGGAGCGCGGCGCGTGAAGAAGCCGAAGATCCTCGTCACCCTCGATACCGGCGAGACGCAGCGCCGCGGTGTGCCGTTCCCGATCGTCCACGCGAAGGCCGCGTACGCCGCGGCGGTGGAGCGCGCGGGCGGCCTCCCGCTCCTCGTCGCGCCGACCGAGGACCGCGCGGTCGCGGACGCGATGTTCGCGCTCGCGGACGGCCTCGTGATCACCGGCGGCGACTTCGACATTCCGCCCGAACAATTCGGCGCGGCCCCCGCGGCCGGCGTCCGCGTGGATCCGCCCAAGCCGCTCCGGACGCGATTCGAGTGGCAGCTCACGGAAGCCGCCCTCGCCCGCGGGACTCCGATCCTCGGGATCTGCGGTGGGATGCAGCTGTTGAACGTGGTGCTCGGCGGGACGCTCCACCTCCACATCCCGGACGCGATCGCGGGCGCGCTCGAACACGAACAGCCCACTTCGCCCGCCGGCCCCGCGCACGTGGTTCACGTCGTGCCCGGCTCCGTGCTCCGCGGGGTGTGCGGTCGTGACACGATCGACGTGAACACGACCCACCACCAGGCCGTCGCGGCGCTCGGCCGCGGGCTCGTCGCCGAGGGACACGCACCCGATGGCGTGATCGAGGCGATCGCGGATCCGTCGCGCGCCTTCACGGTCGGTGTGCAGTGGCACCCGGAGCTGCTCGCCGATGACGCCAGCGAGGCGCTCTATCGCGCGTTCGTTGGCGCGACGCGGCTTGCTGCGCACCAGACGGTAGGCTAACCGTTCGTCGCGATGGCGACGGCGGACCGTTCGAATCCCAACCTGCTCGAGCGGTTCCTCGGCCTCTTCACGGAGGTGAAGCCGGGCGAGGGCCTGATCGCGGTCCTCATGTTCGCGAACATCTTCTTGATCCTGATGTCGTACTACATCCTGAAGACGGTCCGCGAAGGGCTGATCGTCGGGGGTGGCGGCATGCTCGGCCTCGACGGCGACGAGCTGAAGATCTACGCGTCCGCCGCGATGTCGTTTCTGTTGCTCGGCATCGTCCCCGCGTACGGAGCGCTCGCGAGCCGCGTCGATCGCATCAAGCTGATCAACTACTGCGTCATCGCGGTCATCGCGTGCCTCGGCATCTTCTTCGTGCTCGGTCGCGCCGGGGCGCCGCTCGGTCTCGCGTTCTTCCTGTGGCTGGGGATCGTGAACGTCTTCCTGATCGCGCAGTTCTGGTCGTACGCGAACGACATCTACAGCAAGGCGCAGGGTGAGCGGCTCTTCGCGATCATCGCGATCGGCGGCAACCTCGGCGCGATCGTCGGGCCGCTGATCGTCGCGGCGCTCAAGGACTACACGTACTCGCTGATGGTCGGCGCCGGGGTGGTGCTCGCGCTGTGCCTGCTCCTCTACAACGGCGTGAATCGCATGCAAGCCAACTTGCCGCGCGACGAGTCCGACGAGGACAAGAAGGACGACAAACCGCTCGGCAAAGACGGCGGCTTCCAACTCGTGCTCCGCGAGAAGTACCTGCTGCTGATCGCGATCCTGTTGTTGCTGTCGAATCTGGTGAACACGACCGGCGAGTTCATCCTGTCGAACGCCGCGAAGACCCACGCGGCGGAGGTCGTCCCCGGCCTTTCGCCCCAGCTCGCACAGCTGCCCCCCGACAACGCGGAGCGCGCGGCGGCGGAGGCCGAGATCAAGGACAAGAGGAAGGCCGAGGTCTCCGGCTTCTACGGGAGCTTCTACGGGACCGTGAACCTGGTGACGTTCCTCATCCAGGCGTTCCTCGTGTCGCGCATCTTCAAGTACCTCGGGCTGCGCGTCGCGTTGTTCTTCTTACCGATCATCGCGCTCGGGGCGTACTCGCTGATCGGGTTGATCGGCGGCATCACGCTGCTGAGGATCGCGAAGACCGCCGAGAACAGCACGGACTACTCGCTGCAGAACACCGTGCGGCAGGCGCTGTTCCTCCCGACCAGCCGCGAGGCGAAGTACAAGGCGAAGGCAGCGATCGACACCTTCTTCGTCCGCATCGGAGACGCCCTCGCGGCCGGCATGGTGTTCGTCGGACTGCACTACCTCGCGTTCGAGGCGCGCACTTTCGCGTTCACGAACGTCGCGATCATCGTGGCGTGGCTCGCCGTCTGCTGGGGCATCGCCCGGCAGCACAAGCGAATCGCCGGCGACGACGACAAGGGCGCGGCCCAGAAGGCCTGATCAACCACTCCGCCACCGGATCCAACCGCCTCGTCGTGGTTCCGTCGGGCGCGCCCCGCTAACGTGCGGGGTGTGAACCTCGAAGAGCTCGGGAAACGAATCCGCGGACGGCGCGAGCGCCGCGGGCTCAAACAGTCGGACCTCGCCGCGGCGCTCCGCGCGACGCCTCAGGCGGTGTCGAAGTGGGAGCGCGGCGAGAACGCGCCCGACATCTCGATCCTCGTGCCGCTCGCCCACCTGCTCGACGTGAGCGTGGAGTGGCTGCTCGGGGGCGCGCCCGCGGAGCGGGAGACCTTCGAGGCGGTGGTCTTCGCGACGGCCCTCGACGGCTACAAGGGGACCGTCATCTTCACCAGCCACGACCGCCACTTCATGAAGCGGGTCGCGACCTGCGTCATCGAGGTCCGTGACGGCCGCGTTCGCAACTACGGCGGCGACTACGACGCCTACGTCTACTCCGTCAACAAGGAGGTCGACGAGGGCGAACGCCAGCGACAGGCTCAGGCGACCGCCCCCCGTCGTGGCCAGTCGAGCCCGGCCCACGGAGCAGCCGTCGACGAGGAGACGCTGCA
>JAUHYN010000964.1 GCA_030426505.1 bacterium
CGGACATTCGCCCCGCGAACTCCAACCCGGGAACGGACGGCGGCGTGTCGATGCCGGGCCGCGACGGCGGCGTGGATCCGAACGCCGACTTCGATGGCGACGGCGTGCCCGACGTCTCGGACAACTGCCTCGCGAGCCCGAACGAGAACCAGTCGGACCTCGACGACGACGGACGCGGCGACGCGTGCGACGCCTGCCCCACGACCGAACCCGGCGCGCGCATCGACGCCCAGGGCTGCGCGACCAGCGGCCCCGGCGGCCCGGGGAGCGCGTTCGACAATCCGGACGGGTCGAGCGACAGCTGCGCCTGCACCGCGTCGAAGGGGACCTCCGGCGGCGGGCTGTGGCTCGCGTTCGGCCTCGGCGCGCTGTTGCTCCTCCGCTCACGGCGGCGGCTCCTCGTGCTCGGCCTCGCGCTCCTCGTGGGCTGCGGATCGTTCGAGGGCGACGACGAGACGACCATCCCCGGCCGTCGCCTCGTGACGGGGCTCCTCACGCCGCCGCCCGGCGACGTGTTCACGAAGCAGCCGCTCGCGCTCCAGCTCGTGGCGGCTTCGCTCGACGCGACACAGTCCGATCCGTTGCTCTCGTTCGTGGTCGGCCCGACGTTCTCGCCGTCGGCGAACGGCCGCGAGCCGGTCCGCTTCCGGCTCGGGCTCCCGACCGATCGCGCCCACGTCCTCTTCTTCCAGGCGCCCGTCGCGAGCGCGGGCGGCGTCGGTCACCTCGTCGCGCCGCTGCGCTTCCCCGACGGCAACGGCGAGCAGACCGAGCTGGTGTTCGGCCGCGTGACCAACGCGGCGATCCCGATCGCGGATCTCGACCTCGGCACCGTCGAGATCACGATCGAGACCGACGGCAACGCCAACACCTGCGCGTCACCGCCCTGCCCCACGACCTACGAGGTGCTCCTCGGCGAGGGCGAATCGATCAACCCGCTGTCGATCAACGACACCGACGGCGACGGCACGCCGGACCTCGACGACGCGGACGACGACGACGACCTCATCCCGGACGACGCCGACCTCGACGACAACGAGGACGGGATTCAAGACTCGATGTCGGTGTTGAACGCGCTGGTCGACGCCGATGATGACGGCGTCCCGGACCGCTTCCAGTCGCAGTGAGCGGTCAGTCGACGACGACCTGGCGCTGGACGCACTCCGCGGTGAGCTCGAGCGGGATCGACGACTGCGGATCGCGGCAGCGGTTGCTCAGCACGGTACACTCGGGCGTGCCACCCATCGACTCGGGGATCGCTTCGTCACAGACGTAGCGATCGAGCCGCTCGCGGGCGCGCTCGTTCGCCACCTCCAGGCAGGCGACCCACTCCTCCACCGTCGCGGTACACGACGGCGCGTGGACGAGGCACGGGAGCGTACAGATCCGCGGCGCGGGGTCGGGCGGATCGTCCTTGCAGGCGTCGAAGCGCTCGCAGACCGGGGTGCTGAACTGCGGGACCTCGTTGGGTTGCCGCGCTTCGGCGATGAAGCGGCTCGCGCAGATCTGTTGCCGCGTGTAGCGGTCGCGGAGCTGGCGATGGACCACCTCGCAGACCTCCACCGCCTCTTCGTCGCTGAGCGTGGTCAGCGGTCGCGCGACGTCGACCGGGACCTCGAGTTCGCCGCCGCAGGAGGCGGCGATGAGCGCCAGGAGGCCAGTCGAGACGAGGCGGAGGCGCACTCCCGGTAGGTGCCGGGGGCGGGCAGATCTTATTCGCTGAAATCTCGAGTTTTTCACGAGAGCCCCGGGCGCGGCCTCCGCCGAGTGAAGACGAGCACCCCCGCGAGCAGCGCGGCCGCCCCCGAGATCCAGATCCAGCGCCTCGAATCGCCCACGTACTCGAGCCGCACCTCGTGGCGCCCCGGCGTCACGCGAACGGCCATGAAGCCCATGTCGACCTCGAGCGGTTCGACCATCGCGCCGTCGAGCCGGACCTCCCAGCCCGGCTGCTTCACCTCCATCACCGACACGAGCGCGTCGCAGGCCGATTGGACCTCGACGGTGATGACGTCGAGCGTCTCGATCCGATCTCCGCCGGTCCAGGTCACGGTCGAGGATCGAACACAGGCCACGGCGACCGACGCGGTGAGGACCGGCGCGACCGGAGCGCCTTCACTCGTCACCACCGCGACGTCGCGCTGCGTGGGATCCGTGAACACGGCGATCGCCTCGGCGACGGGCGAAGTCTCGAGGGGCATCACGACCCAGCGCGGGTGTACCTCGGCGTAGCGACGCGAGGGCAGCGTCTCGACCCACTGCGGGACGATCCCGTCGACCTCGTAGCGCGTCGCCCCCTTGGACGGGACGAAGCTCGACATCTTCCGCACGCCGGCCCGCGCGACGATCGCGGGGCCCTCGGCGCCGCGGGAGCGCTGAAGGGCTTTGAACATCCGCGTGGAAGCGCGGTTGCTCTGGCCCTCGTTGTCCGGATCGTTGAAGGCGCGATACCAACCGTAGAGCGCGCCGCCCCGCGCGCGCTCGTCACGGAGCAACGCGCCCTTCGGTGACTCGCCTTCGCGCACCTCGACCGGCGCGCGTCGCCCGCCCGGCGCGCGCACGTACATGCGGTAGTACGGGTCCGCCAACACTTCGGCGAGCGCGGCGTTCGGCGGGACGTTCTCGACCGCGACGATCTGCCTCCGCGCTGCGCTCGCGAAGTCGGCGAGCATCACGAGGAGCATCAGGCCGGCGAGCCGGGGCTGCCGCGACGCGAGCACCGCGACGACCAACGCGATGCCGCCGAACACGAGACCGTGGATCGCGCTGCTCGACATCGTCTCGACCGCCGCGGACGGATACGCGGCGGGCGTGAGCCCGAACGGCGCCCCGAGCACCGGGTGCATCGCGAGGTGCGCGCCCACGACCTCGACGAGCTCCGGCAACGTCACGACCCGCGAGACGATCAACGCGAGGATCGGGCCCGGCGCGAAGACCAGCGCCGCGCGGGGGCGCGTCTGGATGACGTGCATCCCCGCCGGCGCGAGCGCGGCGAGGCACGCCGTCGCGATCAGGAACATCTTCACCGGGTACCGGCCGTTCTCGAGGATGGGGAGCGCGTGGAGGGCCTCGTAGAGCCAGAACCGTCGGCCGAACGCCGCGACCGTGAAGAAGACCGCGAGGCCGAGCAGGACGAACGCGAATCGGCGCACGCGGCGGTCCGCCGAGAACGCCGCGGCGACGGCCAGCGGCACGCCGACGCCGAGGTAGAGCGAACAGAGGTACGGCTGGATGTTCGCCGCGTTGAGGATCTCCGGGAACACGACGTACGGGACGTTCGCGTCGTGGAAGAAGCTCGGCAGCGCGACGTCGAGGAGTCCGAGCGGGTGGAGCGACCAGACGGACGCCTCCTCCGACCCGAACCCTGCGCCCCGCGCCGTCGTCGACAGCGACGACAACACCGGCATCAACTCGACCGCCGCGATCGCGAACCCGAGGACCGCGAGCGCGCCGAGGAGAGCGGCGCGGCGGCCGTCGAGACGGTGGCCGTCCCCGCGCAGGAACGCGACGAGGAGCGCGCCCGCCACGACGTCGAGCAGCGCGAGCTCCGGCATGATGCCCTGCAGGTGGAAGCCGATGAACAGCGCCGTCGCGCCGACCCACCGCCAACTCGGCGCGACGAACACCCCGCGCACCGCCCACAACACCCACGGCGTCCACGCGATCGCCTGGAGGTTCACGACGAAGTTCTCGTAGGAGAGGAACGGCCCGGACAGCCCGAACGCGCCGG
>JAUHYN010000965.1 GCA_030426505.1 bacterium
GAAGACCATCCGAGGGGGCCGCTCGGTGCTGATGTTCCCGGAGGGGACGCGGACGCCGCCGAACACGGTGGGCGAGCTCAAGAAGGGGCCGTTTCACCTGGCGCTCGCGGCGCAGGTGCCGGTGCTGCCGGTCGGGGTGATCGGGACGGGGGAAGTGCTGTTGCCGGGCGACTGGCGGATCCACCCGGTGCCGGTTCGGGTGCGGGTCGGGGCGCCGATCGCGACGGCGGGCCGGGGCGACAATCCGGAGGATCGGACGTGGCTGATGGCGGAGGTCGAGAGGGCACTGAAGGACCTCACGAAAGGTGGTTGACAGGTCTCATCTCGACCCATAGAAGCGACCGTCCCATGGCCGAGGAAACTTCGAACGGCGCCGAGAAGCGGGGTATGGAACCGCTCGTCAACGTGCGTCCCACCAAGCACTTCAAGCCCGAAGACGCGGAGCGCAAGTGGCTCCTCGTCGACGCCGAGGGCCAGACGGTCGGTCGCCTCGCGACGCAGATCGCGACCCTCCTGCGCGGCAAGCACAAGGCGAACTACACGCCGCACACCGACTCCGGTGACTTCGTCGTCGTGATCAACGCCGAGAAGGTGGTCTTCCGCGGGAACAACAAGGTCTCGAAGAAGAAGTACTACAAGCACACCGGCTACATGGGGCACCTGAAGGAGCGCACGGGCGTCGAGATGCTCGAGCGCGCGCCGCACAAGGTCATCGAGCTCGCGGTCAAGGGCATGATCCCGCGCGGCGCGCTCGCCAACCAACTCATGAAGAAGCTGAAGGTCTACGCGGGTCCCGAACACCCCCACAAGGCCCAGAAGCCCGAGGCCTACGCGGTCGGCGCGAAGGCTTAGCGATCCAGGACGCGTAGAGGTCACGAGAAGATGGAACAGTTTTACGCTACCGGTCGTCGCAAAGAAGCCGTCGCGCGGGTCTACCTCCGCCCCGGCAGCGGCGCGATCATGGTCAACCGCCGCGACGTCGAGCGCTACTTCCCCCGCGAGACGCTGAAGATGATCCTCCGCCAGCCCCTCGAGGTCGCCGAGCAGGCCACCAAGTGGGACGTCCTGGTGAACGTCTCCGGTGGTGGCCTCTCCGGCCAGGCCGGCGCCATCCGCCACGGCATCACCCGCGCCCTCATCGCCGCGGACCCGGCCGTCCGCCCGGCGCTCAAGAAGGCCGGCTTCGTCACGCGCGACCCGCGTCGGGTCGAGCGCAAGAAGTACGGTCAGCCCGGCGCCCGCAAGCGCTTCCAGTTCTCGAAGCGGTAAGTGGGACCCGAGCACGGCCTTTGGCCGTGCCCACCCACCTACGCTCGCCTTCGGCTCGCTGCGCGCTTCGCTTGCGGGGCTTCGCCCACGCCCTTTGGGGGCGTGGGGCTTCGCAGTGGCTTGCTCGTTCGGAGCGCTCTCTCCCGGTCGAATGGCTTCTTCGTCCGCTCGCCTCGGCTCTTGGCTGAGGCGGGTGCGGGCGGGACGGCGGACCCTCGACTCGAGCCGGCCCTCATGTGCATCGTTCGACCTCGGTGAGCTTCGAGCGCTTGAACGAGCTGTTCGACGGCGCCTGCGAGGTGCCCGCTTCGGGGCGCCGGGCGTTCCTCGAAGCCGCTTGTGACGACCCGGCCCTCGTCGAGGAGGTGCTCGCGCTCTTTGCCGCCGAGGACGACGCGCCCGAAGGCTTCCTGGCTCTGAGCGCCGAGCTTCGCCTCCCGTCGGCTCCGAAGCAGCTCGGCCCCTACCGCGTGGTCGGCGAGCTGGGTCGCGGCGGGATGGGCATCGTCTACGAGGCGATGCAGGACCACCCGCAGCGTCGCGTCGCGGTGAAGGTCCTGCGGGCGCGGTTCGGCGCCGAGCGGATGGACCAGCGCTTCGAGCGCGAGGCGCGCGTGCTGGGGCAGCTCCAGCACCCGGGCATCGCGCACATCTACGAGGCCGGCACCGCGAACATCGGGGGCGAGGCCTGCCCGTACCTCGTGATGGAGCTCGTGCGTGGGCGGCCGCTCGACGCACACTTCGACGCCTTCGACGTGCCCCTCGAGGCCCGGTTGGCGCTCGTGGCCGAAGTCTGCGACGCCGTGGAGCACGCGCACCAACGCGGCGTGATCCACCGCGATCTCAAACCGTCGAACATCCTCGTCACGACGTCCGACGGCCCCTCGCTCGGCCGCGCGAAGATCCTCGACTTCGGGATCGCGCGCGTCGTGGGCGTCGAAGCGTTCGACAGCACGCTCTGCACCGAGACCGGCGAGGTCATCGGCACGGTGGGGTACATGAGCCCCGAGCAACTCGCGGGGCGCCTCGACGCGATCGACGCACGCACCGACGTCTACGCGCTCGGCGTCATCCTCTACGTCGTCGCGTCGGGACAGATGCCGTACGACGTCCGCCACAAGCCGCTGACCGAGGTCGTGCGCATGGTGGCGGACGACGATCCGACGCCGCTGTCGAGCGTCGACCGCGCGCTCCGCGGTGACCTCGAGACGATCGTGTCCAAGGCGCTCGAACGCGAACCGGAGCGGCGCTACGCCTCGGCCGCCGCGCTCGCAAGAGACCTCCGCGCCTTCCTCGCCCACGAGCCGATCGTCGCCCGCGCCCCCACCGCCTGGTACCGCCTCACGAAGTTCAGTCGACGCAACAAGGGGCTGGCGGCAGGGATCGCGATGACGTTCACGGCGCTGGTCGTGGCGCTGGTCGTCTCCTCGGTCGCCCTCGTGCGCGCCAATCGCGACCGCGAGGCCTCCGAAGCCGTCACCGGCTTCCTCGTGGAGATGATGAGCGCCCCGAGCCCGGCCGAACGGGGACGCGACGTGACGATGCGCGAGCTCCTCGCCGCCGCCGAGCCGGACCTCGACGCGCGCTTCGCCGAGCAGCCGATCGTGCGGGCGCGGCTGCACGAGACGCTGGGACGCGCGTACGTCGAGCTCGGCGACTTCGACCGCGCGCTCGCGCACGCGAAGCGGACGCGAGAGGTCTGGGAGTCCGAGTTCGGCCCCGACGATCCACGCACGTTGGCGGCGCTCGCCGAGGTCGCGACAGCGCACTTTCTCACGGGTGGATTCGAAGCGGCGCGTGAGGCTTTGCAGCGCGCGATCGCCGGCTATCGCCGCGCGCGATCGCCGGACGCCATCGCGGTAGCGAGGGCGCTCTCGCTCCTCGGGGAGGTCGAGACGAAGCTCCTCCGATTCGATCGCGCGGAGGCGTTGCTCGTCGAGGCGCGGCGTGTCTTCGCAGAGCACGGCCTCACCGAGACGCGCGACGGCGTCGAGGCCGACGCGCGCCTCGCTCACGTCTACGCGTATCTGAGGCGCGACGCGGAGGCCGAGCGGATCCAGAAGCTCGTCATCGAGCGGACGCGGCGGCTGTTCGGAGACCGGCACCCGAACACGATCCAGTTCTACGATTTCGGTGAGCTCGAAGACGGCACGCTGATCATCGTGATGGAGTTCATCGAGGGCAAGCCGCTGGCCGGCGTGCTCGAGACCGAGGGCGCCATCGACCCGCAGCGCGCCGACAAGATCATCATCCAGATCTGCGGCTCGCTCCACGAAGCGCACCAGCGGGGCGTCGTGCACCGCGACCTGAAGCCCGAGAACGTGCTCGTCGGCGAGGACGGTCGGCCCAAGCTGCTCGACTTCGGGCTCTCGCGCTCGCTGCAGCGCGACGAGCGCGTGACCCTCACCTGCGACGTGCTGGGGACCCTGAGCTACATGGCGCCGGAGCAGG
>JAUHYN010000966.1 GCA_030426505.1 bacterium
TTCAGGTGCGGCTCGAAGGGACAGACCCTCACGCTCGTGTACCTGGTGACGCCGGGCAACGTAGGGGCCTGCGGCGAGGTTAGTCAAGCTGGTTATGGCTTCTCGTGCAGAAGAGCGCGCGGGCGAGCTGCGCGCGCAGATCGCCGATCACGAGCATCGGACGTTCGTCCTAGAACACCCCGCGATCGACCCGCGGGCCCTCACGCACCTCGTCGACGAGCTGCGTCGCCTCGAAGCCGAGGGCCTCGAGGTCCCCGTGGACTCGCCCACGAAGCGGGATCCCACCGCCGCGCGGACCGGGTTCGAGCGCGCTTCGCACCGTCGCTTCTGGGCCTCGCTCCCGGTGGTGCAGAGCGTCGCCGAACTCAAGGCGTTCCACGCGCGGGTGCTGTCCGTCGAGGGCGGCGACGCCACGTACGTCGCGAGCGCGACGATGCCCGGGGTCGAGGTCGTGCTGACCTACGAGCGCGGCCTCCTCGCGCGCGCCGTCCTCAAGGGCGACGGTCACGAGGGCGACGACGTCACCGACAACGTCCGCACCATCCCCTCGGTCCCGCTGCGGCTGCGACCGCCCGGCACGATCACGGAGTCGCGCGCGACGAAGCTCATCAAGCAGGCGCTCGGTCCGGCCACGCTGTCTCCGGTGCCGCCGTTCCCGGAGACGCTCGAGGTCCACGCGGTCGTCGCGATGCGCGCGACGGATCTGACCGCGCTCGATCGCCGCCGCGTCGACGCCGGCGACCCCCCGTACATCCTCCCGCGCGGCGCCGTACTCGGTTCGGTCCGGCGCCTCGACCCCGCCGTCACCGCGAATCGCCCGCTCAAGTTGTTCGCGCTCGGTGCGGACGAGCCGCCGCCGGGCGTCGACACGTCGTGGCAGCTGCTCGGCGCGCTCAAGAGCTGGGGCTTCTCGGTGCTGCCCGTGACGTGGCGGTGCAAGGGGCTTCAGGAGGTGCTCGACTTCGTCGCGGCGCTCCAACAGATCGCGCCGAAGTTCGAGTTCCCGCTCGAGGCGGCCGTCCTCCAGATCAACAAGCTCGGCTTCGGCGTGCGCGCCGCGGAGCGCGACGTCCCGCAGAAGGTCCGCCTGGTGTTCCCGACGCCGGGGCGACCGGCGCTCGCGGCGAAGGTCTATCACGCGGTCGGTCGCGGCGGCGCGTTGCTGCCGGTCGTCCAGATCCAGCGCGCGCCGGAGCACAAACTGCCGGTGCCGGAGCGCGCGCCGATCCCGACCGAGACGGGCGACTCGATCCTCGGCGTGAAGGTCGGCGCGCGGTTGCGCGTGCGACCGGGGAGCGTCGCGCCGATCGTTAACCTCGAGGACGAAGACGCCGAGACCGCGCCGCCCCCGAAGTGTCCCGCGTGCGGGGGCGCGCTCGAGATCGAGATCGACGTCCCGTTCACGGAGTGCTCGAACGCGATCTGCCCGGGGCGCGTGCGCGCGCGACTCCTCCACTTGATCGGGCCGCGGGGGTTGCGACTGAAGAGCGTGAGCCTTCGTCTGGTGGAGCGGCTGCAGGCGGAGTTCTCGATCAAGGACGTCGCCGATCTGTTCGCGCTCGATCCGACGCAGCTCGATCACATCGCGCCAGGCGAGGGCGCGCGCTTCGAAGACGAGATCGCGCGCGCGCGGAAGATGCCGATGTGGCGCTTCCTGTATCTGCTCGGCATCCCGCACGTCAGCGAGCACGCCGCGCGGCTCATCGCGCACCGCGTCTGCGACGTGCGCCGGCTGGAGACGCTCGAGCCCGCCGACTGTTCGCGCATCGACGGCCTCGAGCCCGACGCCGCGGCCGGGCTGCGATCGTGGCTCGCGTCGTCGGCGCGCGCGGACATCGTGCGGCTGAAAGAGGCCGGCGTGGAGCTGGTGGACGGCGCGCGCTCGTTCCCGGCGCCGTTCCTCGGACAGCGCGTGGTCGTGGCCGGCGACTTCGACTTGGGCGCGGTCCACGTCGTCGACGAGATCGAGCGCCGCGGCGGCATCGTCCAGTCGACCGTCGGGCGTCGCACGGATCTGCTGATCGCGGGCAAGAAGGCGGCGCGCGAGTTCGACCAGGCCGCGATGTACGGTGTGCCGGTCGTCTACGAGGACTCGATCCGCGCGCTCTTCGCGGACACCGACGGTCGCTGACCGCTAGCAGAAACCAGTTGCTGCTAGGGTTCGCGGAGGGACCGCGACTGCGCCCCTCGGCGCGACTGCCCCGGCCGAGACGTTCTGCCCCGCGGGCGACGACGTTCGTCGATGCCTCATGAAGTGGTCGACCGTTTGCAATCGATCCGGTCCATGCGTCGCCACGTCGCCACCCCCTCGATCACCTCTCAGCCGCGCGAGCGCCCGTCTCCGGTCCCGCCGCCGCTCCCCTCGGACCGCGACTCGAAGATCCGCGCCGCGATCTGGGACCGCGTGCGGCGCTCCCCCTTCGTCCGCGGCGAGGCCGTGGAGCTCGACGCCGAGGACGGCATCGTCCACCTCCGCGGCTGGGTGCGCTCGGCTCAGGAGCAGCGCCACCTGGTCGGCATCGCGTCGTTGGTGCTCGGCGTGCGGGCGGTGCATGACCACCTGCGGCTCAGGGTCGTTTAGGAGCGGCGCGCTCCGCAAAAGTATCTGACGGCCGCAACGATGCGTTCGGTCAGATTCGTTCCCTCCGCCGGCCGCTCTTCGAGTTCTTGGATACGGACCAAGCGGCGACCGCTCGACGTCACGATTCTCGAATCCGGGTGGATCACGATGAGGCGAGCGGACGCGTCCAGCTCTGCCCCCTGCCAACTCCATGGCATCCCGGACCGGTCCAACCTCGTCAAGGGACCGATCTCCGTGGTCGACGACTCCGCTAACTCGGGATCGATCGCGAACACGACGGTGCAGCGAGAGCGAAGTAGGGCGCTCGTCAGCTTCTCGAGAATCGCGCTGTGTGAACGTTCGACGGTCGGATCGATGAAGTCTTCGTCGAACCAGACGAGGTACCCCCGGCGTCGGAGCCGTGCCACGAGACTCCGCGCGGCGCTCGCGTCGCGCTTGCGCTTGTAGCTGACGAATACGTCGAACTCGACTCTCGTCGTCCATCGAAGCGCGGGGAACGACGCGGGTCGCTCGGTGGTCTTCAGGGAGCTGCGGCCGACGGGGAGTTCGATCTCCGGGGGTTTGGGTGGTGGCGCGGTGCGTTCCATACGCCGTGCGATGAGTTCGCCGTGTTCCTCGGTCACGAGTACGGTCGAGGTCTCGAGACCCACGGAGGCGTCGGCAAAGACCAACTCGCTCACGAGTCCGCTGATCTCGTGCCACGATGCCGCTGCGCTCCCGCCGGTCTCGTGAGCGAGCCAAGCTGCGGCCGACTCCGTCACCCTGACGCGACGTCCACGCGTCTCCTCCAATAGAGCGTATTGGTCTCGAAGGACACGATGCAGACAGTCCGCGTCGAGCGGAGGCAGATCGAAACGGGCGTCGATGAGTTCCGCGTGCGAGGGGAGCCACTCCGGACCTCCCTGCGCCATCGTCTCCGCGTGGACGCAGGCAACCACGATCGAGTTGGCGAGGTCGAGGAAGCGCTCAGGGGGGCCAGGCATCTCGACGCGCTCGGGCTGCAGGGGCGGGTCGAAGGCCCCCGGATCCACGAGCCCGCAGAGCAGCGCGGCGTCCGTGAGCGTGGGCGGCCCGCCGCGGCCATAGCAGGCCGGCCCCGGGTCGGCGCCCGCGGACTCCGGGCCGACCTGATAGCGC
>JAUHYN010000967.1 GCA_030426505.1 bacterium
CACCTCGGTCCGTCGCCGGACGTCGTGCGGCCGGCGGGTGACTTCCACTCTGCGTTCTGGCCGCTCGCACTCGGCGCGGCGATGGCGGTGTTCGGCCACGCACAGAAGGACGCGCTGTGGATCGTGTTCGCGTTCGCGCTGCTGCTCCCGCCGCTGGTGTTCTTCGTGACGCGCAGGACCGCGCCGCGCTCGAAGTGGCTCGCGCCGACGCTCGCGGCGGTGACGGTCGCGAGCCTCGGGCGGCTCCACCCCACGTTCATCTCACCGGACATCACGCTGTCGTATCAGCTGAGTACGATGCTGGGATTGTTCGCGTGGACGGCGCTCGACGCGTCTTCGTCGCGGCGCGTGAGGGTCCTCGCGGGCGTCGCGCTCACGTCGCCGCTGTTGTTCCGCGGCGAGGGGTTCGTGCTCGTCGGGGCCGCCGTCCTAGTGACGGCGTTCGAGCCGGCGTCGTGGCGCGTTCGTCTGGAGCGAATCGGGCTGGTGTTGGCGGGGGCCGCGTTCGTGTGGCTCACGATCGGGCTGTACTCACTCGCGAGTTTCGGTGAGTTCACACCGCGCCCGCGCGCGCTCACGTTGGTGATGACGAGCTACGCGGACATCTTCTCGATGACGCAGGAGCCGTCGTTCGACACGTGGTGGGCGCAGGGCGCCGCGGCGCTGTGGTCGCAGCGCACGAAGGTGCTCGAGGATCACCTCGCCGCGATCACGACGCAGCTCCCGCGGGGGTTGTTGGTGCTCGGAGCGCTCGGGGCGGTGGTGGGCGCGGCGCGTAGGAATGGTCGCGCGATCGCGGTGGCGCTGTTCGTCGTGCTGACGGTGCTCGTGCCGATCGTATTGGTGCCGGTGGTGGCGAGCCGCGACCGCGTGGTGCTCAACATCGCCCCGCCGTTGGTCGTGCTGGTCGGGGTGTTGATCGCGGAGGTGGAGGCGCGCGTCCCCAAGCGGGTCGTGGCGTGGGTGGCCGGTGCCGTGATCGCGCTCGTCGCGGTGGCGTGGCACGCGCCGTTCGAGTGGACCCCGGACGGCAAGCTGCGGGCGTTCGGACACTTCTCGAAGGACCCGATCTACGATCAGCTCGCGGCGCACGTCCCGCCGGGGAGCGTGGTGATCTCGGAGGACCCGTGGGCGGCGACGGTCCACTTGGACGTCGCCGCCGCGCACATCCCCGGCGACGGGCGCGCGGGGATCGTGAAGGCGATCGAGACGTACCAGCCCGACTACGTGCTCACGATCGTGAACACGCCGCGCGACCGCATCGTGAATGGGTTGAAGGACCTCGTCACGTCGCGGACGGTGGTGGGTTGGATCATCGTCTACGAGATCAAGCGGTAGCGAAGCGCTCGTCGAGTTTGGTGAGTTGGCTCGAGAAGCCCTCTTCCTGCATCTTCGTGAACTCTGGGTTGTGCATGCCATCGAGCGTCACGACCATCCGTACGAACTCACCGTCCTCGGAGAGGTCGACCTGGATGTTGCTCTCGTAGGTGGCGACCCCGGGGAGGAAGTCGACCACGTTGGTGAGGACGAGGCGCGTGCGCGGCGAGAGCTCCGAGAAGCGAGACTTGGTTTTGTGCGAGATCGGCTGCCCCGCCGCCTTCATGGCTTCGACCATCTCGGGCGAGTCCGCGACCATGTCGTAGCGGAGCGCGCCGCCGACCTTCGCGTCGATCTCCTCGACGTCGGCGCGGAAGCCCTGCGGCCCCCACCACGACTCGAAGCCGTCCTTGGTCGTCCAGAGATCCCAGACGTCCTCGAGGGACGCGCGGTAGCGTCGTTCGATCACGATGTGCGCGTCGCCGCGCGTCGGTGCGTTGGTCATGGGTCCTTGCTCCTCTTCTTGGTGGCGCGACGCGCCTGTTGTTTGCGTTCGAGTGCGGCGCCGAAGCGATCGAGCCGCGCGTCCCAGAGCCGGCGGTAGTCGTCGAGCCAGGTGTCGAGCTCGCGGAACGGCTCGGGCCGCAGCGCGTAGAGCCGCCGCTGCCCGTCCGGCCGCATCGAGACGAAGCCCGACTCCGACAGGATGCGCAGGTGGCGCGACACGCCCGACTGTTTGATGCCGGCGACGTCGACGAGCTCCGAGACCGGGCGCTCCCCACCCTGGAGCGCCGCGACGATGCGGCGCCGGGTGGGGTCGGCGAGGGCCTGGAACACGTTTACATCCATATGCGTGTATATATTTGTCGATGTATATGTTGTCAATCCTGGACGCGCGCAGTTCGTGTAGCCAGCGCGAAAGACAACGCCGTAGACTCCCCATCGTGATCCAACGGTCCGCCGCCCCGCTGGGGTTCGCGCTCGCGCTCCTGCTCGGCGCCTGCACGTCGGACCCGATCGCGCCCCCGCCGCCGCCGCGCTACGAGCCGTGTTGTACGGAGACGGAGCCGCCGCCGGACGTTTGCTTCGCGCACCTCGAGATCGAGGACTTCAGCGGTCCCTGGAACGTCCAGAGCAACATCGCGCCGTACTTCGGGCAGGGGTTCGCGACTTCGCCGTCGGCGGGTGTCGCGGACACCGTGATGCGCGCCGAGGTGAAGCTCACGCCCGGCCGCTACGTGGTGTGGACGCGCGGCTTTAGGGACTTCCTCCCGCGCGACTGGCGCGTGACGGTCAACGGCTCGACGCTCGCGGCGACGCACGAGGCGTGGGGCGGCGAGCCCGGGTACGTGTGGATCCGCGCCGGCGAAGTCGACGTGGCGACCGAGCTCGCGGAGGTCGTCGTCCACGACGTGGGCGAGAGCTTCGAGGTCGCGGACGCGATCGCGCTGTCGTCGAACCTCGACTACGACCCGTACGTCGACGAGGCGGCGTGGCGCGTCGTGGATCCGGCGGTCGGGTTCGCGATGATGAAGGACAGCGTCCTCGATCGCATGGCGCGCGCGCGCGCGGAGATCCCGGTCGCGGCGAGCGCGCAGGCGTTCGAGCGTCGGCGCGAAGAGGTGCGGGCGCGGGTGCGGGAGTCGATGGGCCTGCTGGAGCTGCCGCCGCGCGGTGACCTGAAGGCGCAGATCGTGGGGACGGTCGACCTCGACGGCTATCGCATCGAGCGCCTCCGCTACGAGAGTCGGCCGGGGATCATCGTGACGGCGCACGTGTACATCCCGGATGGGGCCGGGCCGTTCCCGGTGGTGGTCTCGCCGATCGGGCACTACTACCAGTTCGCGAAGGCGAGCCCGTTCGTCGCGCCGCGCGCGCATGGGTTGGCGAAGTTGGGTTACGCGTCGTTGGTCTACGACGCGTTCGGCCAGGGGGAGCGCGACGTGGGTGGGCACAGCCACGACGAGGGCTGGCGCCTGGGTCTGACGGGACACTCCAACCTGTCGATCATGGTCTGGGACACGATGCGGGCGATCGACTACCTGGAGACGCGCAGCGACATCGACACCTCGCGCATCGCGGTCACGGGTGCATCGGGCGGAGGACTCAACTCACTTTATACGTCGATCGCGGACGACCGCGTGACGGCGTCGTTGCCGGTGGTCTACGTGACGGGCTTCGAGGACATCGTCGACGCCGACTTGTTGCACGACGCGTGTACTTATCAGTGGGCGGTCGCTGGGTTCACGAACATGGGTGAGATGGCCGGGCTCTTCGCGCCGAAGCCACAACTCATGATGGCGGGCGATCGCGATCCGTTGTTCCCGTCCAATGGGACGCTCCGTCAGCATGACCAGGCCACGCAGATCTACTCACTGTACGGCGCGGAAGACGAC
>JAUHYN010000019.1 GCA_030426505.1 bacterium
TCGCAACGCGCGCTACCAGACGACCGGCGCGCTGCTCGGCGAGCTCTCGCGCGCCGCCGACGATCTCCCGCGCCGCGCCGCGACCCGCGACCTCGCGGTGTACATGCGCCGTCAGTTCGGCGCGCAGTCCGGCTTGTACACGGCGTCGCGCCCGCGCGACTCGAAGAGCAGCCTCTCCGCGCACAGCGGCTTCGACGGCAGCACCGACAGCAGCCTCTCGCAGCTCTCGGGCTTCTCGGTCACGAGCGGTGACCGCATGCCGCTCGGCCAGGTGCTGATGGAGCAGGGCTCCATCCGGATGTCCGATCTCGAGATCGCGCTCGCGGAGCAACGCGCGCGCGGCGGCCGCATCGGGGAGCTCCTGGTCGCGTCCGGCAACATCTCGGAAGAGGAGCTCACGCGCGCCCTCAGCACGCAGTCCGGCTACCCCGTGATCGGCGAGACGGACCTCCTCGCCCTCCCCGCCCCGACGAAGCTCCTCAACCGCTTCCCGCGCGAAGCGGCGGAGGCCACGCTGATCATCCCGACGTCGATCAACGAAGAGCGGCGATCGGTGAGCCTCGCCGTCTGCGACCCGTACGACGAGCGCGCGATCCTCGAGACGAAGGTCGTCCTCGGCGTGAACGACGTCGACGTCTTCGTCGCCAAGCGCACCGCGATCCGCACGCAGATCCAGAACTGGTACGGCGACGAGGTCGTCGAGCCCGCCGCCGAGCCCGAGACGCAGGAGCCGATCTTCATCGAGGCGCCCGTCGAAGCCGAGCCCGTCGGACCGCCGCTCGTGTTGATCGCCGACGCCGACACTTCGGTCGCCGACGAGCTCGTGGCGCGGATCCAGGAAGAGGAGTGCGAGGTCATCGTCGCGAACGACGGCAAGCGCGCGCGCGCGGTGTGCCGCGAGAAGACGCCGATGGTCGCGTTCCTCGACGCCGCGCTCCCCGGCATCGACGGCTACAACATCCTGCTCGAGCTGCGCTCGAAGAACGCGGACGCGGCGGTGTTCATCACGTCGAGCCGCGGTGACGACTTCCGGCAGGCGAAGGCTCTCGAGCTCGGCGCCGACGACTTCATCGTGAAGCCGCTATCGATCGAAGTGACCACGTCGAAGATCCGCCGCGAGATCCAGAAACGCTCCTCCGGCCGCAAGGTCGTCGCGCCGACGGTGCAGTTCGAGGGCGTCTCCGGTTCGCTCAAGGACATGACCGGGCTCGACATCATGCAGAGCCTGGAGATCGGCAAGAAGACGGCGCACGTCGTCCTACAGTACGAAGACGGCCGCAACGGCGAGCTCAACGTCTACGACGGTCACCTCCGCGGCGCGACCTGCGCGAATGTCCTCGGCGAAGAGGCCTTCTACCGCCTCGCTCGCCCGGGCGCGGGCCTGTTCCGGATCGAGTACCGCATCTCGACCGTCCCGAAGAACATCGCCAAGCCGAACACGTTCCTGATGATCGAAGCGATGCGGCGCCTCGACGAAGAGATCCGCGACAGCGACATCCCGAAGGACGAGGCCCCCGAACCGCTGCCGCCTCCGCCGCCGGTCGAGGTGCCGATGATGACGCCGGTGGAGGCGATCGTCGAAGCCAAGCCGCGGATCGCCGGCCTCGCGGACGACCTCGTGCTCGAGCCGCCTCAGACGAATCGCCTGAGCGCCCGCATCCCCGACCCGACGGCGAAGGAGGACTCGTACCACGGGCGCGAGTTCCCGCCGGAGGCGACCCCGGCCGGTCACGAGCTCGGCGAAGCGATCCGACGTCTGTCCGGTGACGAAGAGACGAAGCCCGCGAGGCCGAGCGGCGAGCGCTTCGCCCGCGACCGCGAGACGACGAAGGTCATCGCGCGCGTCCCGCTGCGTCGCGTGCATTCGATGGTCAAGAAGGAGGACGACGACACCTCCGAAGTGATCACCGCCGACGTCGAACCTTGAGCGCGCGTCAGATGACGATCGCCATCCCGGGATCCAGTCCGTCCAGGGACGCCGAGTTGACCAACGCCTCGATGCGCGACTCCGGCCCGTCGACCTCGGCGAGGTTGCGGATGATCGTCCGGCGCACCTTCGCGCCGTTCGGGTCGCGGACGATCTTCACCCACGGCTTCTCGAAGAACTCGGGGTCGTTCGAGTTGTGGTACACGACGCCGATCTCGCCGGACGCCAGCCGCCCCACGCTGCCGAGCGGGTAGAGGCCCATCAGGTTCACGAGCACCTTCACGACGAGCGGGTCGTACTTGGTGCCGGACTCCTGCATCAGGATCTTGAGCGCTTCGTCCGCTGTGAAGCCTTCGCGCCACGAGCGGCGCGTGGTGAGCGCGTCGAACGCGTCCGCGACCGCGACGATGCGCGAGAAGACGTGCTTCTGGCCGTACACCTTGGTCTCGGGGTCGTAGTACGGGCGGTGGTGTTCGTACGCGACGATCACCCGGCGCATCATCGCTTCGTTGACCGTGCCGGCGCCGATGATCGCGCGGATCTGGCGGATCATCGCGTCGCGCACTTCGTCGCGCTCGGCTTCGCTCAGCTCGCCTTCGCGCTCCGTGATCTCCGGCGGGAGCATCGCGAACCCGATGTCCGCGAACATCGCGGCGGTGCCGAGGTCGACGAGCGCGAGGCGATCGATCTCCAGCGCGCGACCGAGCACGATCGAGAGCACGCACGTGTTCGCGGCGTGGTTGAACGCGTACTCGTTCGCCTGCTTGATCGTCGCGAGCTTGAGGCTGAAGTTCACGCGCTCGGTCGCGACGTCGACGAGGTCCTGGACGATGCGCGTGATGTGCATCTTGCCGGCGAGGGGGTCACGGCCCTCACGGAGCGCGCCGACGAACTCGCGGATGCAGACGATCGTCTTCGCGTAGGTCTGGAGCGCGAAGGTCTTGCGGTCGATGCGTAGCGCCTTCTCCTCCTCGTTGCCGTCGGCGAAGTGGCGCGGGTCGAGGAGCTCGAGGGCGAGGTCGCGGAATTCTTCGAGCTTGCGGCGGAGCTCTTTGATGTCCGCCTCCGACTCGACCGGGCGACTGAACACGAGGAGGAAGTCGCGCAGCGCCGCGGAGTCCACCGGGCGCGAGAACGCGAGGCCACCGAGGCCGCGCGCTTCGAACTCGGCCTGGAGCGTCTTCACCTGCTTCGTAGTGCTCGGGTCCATGCGGAGGCGCATGTCGTTGAGGTAGATGACCGACTCGACGAACTGCAGACGCACCTCACCGTCGAGCGCCGCCCACAGCGTGTTGATCGTGTCCTTGAGCGACTCGGAGGCGACGAGGAGCGCCTTGTTCGACGAGTCGTGGATGCGCATCGTGCGCAGCACCATGTGGAGCTGGAGGACGAGCCCGCGCCCGAGGCGCTGGAGCTGAGCGGTGGCCGCGAGTGACGCGCTCTTTGCCATCAATCGTCCTCCGTCCCGCCCGACTTCACGTCACTATCCAGCACGAGATCGTCGACCCACGGCAAGACCGGCGGCGGCGCCGGCTCCTTCGGCGGGCCCCCGGACCAGGTGCTCGAGCGCGGGGGCGGCGCGCCGGAGGGCGTCCCGAACGGATCGCTGTCGACCGTCGGGATGTACGGCGCCGACATCGGGTCGGGGATGGGGTCGCGCTCGATCGACGTCGGCGGCGAGGCGTTCGCGTCCGGCTCGGAGGTGGTCGTGATGTCACCGGTGACCTCGTCGGCCTCGAGCGGCGTCTCACCCTCGGTGGCCGGCTCGGAGACATCGGCGAACAGCGAGGCGACCACGTCGTCGGCGGACGGGATGTCGTCCGACGTGGACCCCGACGCGATCGGATCGAGGCGCCGGTCGGCCAACTCGCCGATCGGGAGCGCCATCGCGTCGGGCTCCGCGGCGGGGCTCGGGGGCGTCGGCGCGGCCGCGCGGCGGTCGGAGAGCTCGCCGATCTCGAGCGTCATCTCCTCGTCGAGCTCCTCCTCCGAAGAGACCGATCGCATCGCCTCCGACACCCAGTCCGGGATGTCGCCGGACTCGTCCTCGAACGTCGGCGCGTCGCGCTCGGGGAGCGGCGGCGCCTCGAGCCCCGGGAACGCGAAGTCGCCGCGCACCTCACCGTGCGTCTCGTCCTCGCTGTCGAACGTGGGCGCGTCGTCCACGAACGCCGAAGGCATCGGCGGCCGCGACGGCGGCGCGTAGTCACTCGGCGGCGGCGGACCGCGGAACGGCGGGAGCACGTCGCGCGTCCCCGCGGCCGAAGGCGGAGAGTTCTCGTTCGTCGGCGGCGGTCCGCGGAACGCCGGCAGTACGTCGCGCGTCCCCGCGGCCGAAGGCGGAGCGTTCTCGTTCGACGCCGCACCCCGGTACGGCGGAGCGTTCTCGTTCGTCGGCGGCATCCGCGGCGGCGCGTTCTCGTTCGTCGGCGGCATCCGCGGCGGGGCGCCTTCGCTCTTCGGCGGCGGCCGCGAGGGCGGCGGCGCGTCCCCGTAGGACTGGGTGGCGGCCTCGATGTCCTGCGACGTCGCGTCGCGCATCCCGGCGAAGCCCAGCTCCACGTGGGTGCGACCGACCTCGACCGGCGCGCGTGGCGCGGGCGGGAGGTTGGTCGGGATGAGGTCCGGCGTCGGGTACGGCTGCATCACCGCGGAGACGTTCGGGCCCTGCTCGTAGAGCGGCCGGTGCGCGGGGACGTTCGCGGCTTCGGCGTCGAGCGTCGGGTCGTAGAGGTAGAACGGCGGCGCGTCTTCGAGCGAGTCGGCGTCCACCGACATCATCGTCTGCGACGGCGTCGGATCTTCGGCCTCCTTCGGCTGCGTCGGGTCGGTCTTCGCAGACGGTATGCCGGTGATCGCCGTGCGAGCGTTCGGGTCCGGGAGGTCACCGGTCGGGTCGGTCGGCGTCTTGGGGATCGCGGCGAGGTCCACGGTCCCGTCCTTCTTGCCCTCGCGGACGAGAGCGCGCTTGCACGCGTCGCGCACCTTCGAGTTGAGGCTCCGCGCGCCCTTCGCGAGCGCCTCGGCGCCCGCCGGACCGAGCGACGCGAGCGCGAACGCCGCCGCGACCTGCGGCTCGGTGTTCTTCAACGTCTTGAGAAAGCCCGGGTTGAGGATCGAGTCGAGGAGCGGGACCGCCTCGGCGCGCGCGATCGTCGCGTACGCCGCCATCGCCATCCTCAGCTCGCGCGGCTCGCGATCGAGGAGGTCCTCGGCGGAGATCATCCGGTGCAGCGCCTCCCGCGCCGGGGCCGAGCGACGCGCGGCCGCCACGCGGATCGCGGAGAGGCGGACGTCGAGGTCTTCGTCGTGGATGCGGTCCACGATCAACTGATCCGCGAGCCCGCGCGCGTACCCGCGCAGCATCCCGACCGCGTACGCGCGCACCTTCGGGTGCTCGTGCGCGAGCGCCTGCTTAATGAGGACGCTGATCTTCTCGGGCGGGTGGTGCTGTGCGAGGCCCAGGACGTCGCGCACGACGAACCACTTGGCCGACTCGCAGATGTTCATCAGCCGCGCGACGTCCGGCACTCCGAACTCCACGATCAGATCGCACAGCAGGCGGCGGTGCGTCGGCGACGTCACCATCTCGAGGTTGCCGATCAACGCGTTCGCGATCGGCGCCCCGAGCGCGCGCAGGAACGCGACCATGTCCGTGACCGACGCCGACGTGTAGCCGTCGTTGAGCGCGTTGAGGACCGGCAACACCCGCGACTCGGCCGCGAACAGCCGCAAGAGGTGCCGAGCGATGTGGACCTCCTGCATGTTGTTGCTGTCGGCAGCGACGTCGCGCAGGTGTTCGATCAGCGCGATCGCGTGGCGGTAGTCCTGGCCGAGGACGAGCGAGTCGAAGAGCCGCTGGAGGAGATCGATCGTCGACGCGGACTCCTTCGACGACGTCTCCTTGAAGAGCATCCTCACCAGGATGTCGAGCATCTCGGAGGTGAGGTGATCGCGCGTGTCATCGTCGAGCGCCTCGTGGACCGCGTCGAGATCGCGCTTCGCGATCTTCGCGATCGCGCGCGACGTCGCGTGGTCGAGCATGTCGAGGTCTTCTTCCGTCTCCGCGCGGATGTCCTTGAGCGCCTCGAGATCTTCCTTCGTGATCGAGACGCCCGCGACGATGTCGTCGTCTTCCGCGGTCGTCTGGTAGATCGCCGCGACGATGCCCTCGATGTTGCCCTGGATGCGCTCGAGCTCTTCGCGATCCAGATCCGTGGTGACGCCCTTTTTACCGGACGTGATCGAGTCGATCGTGAGGTAGCGGAGGTGCGGGAGCGCTTCACGCCACAACGTCGTGACGAGGTCCTCGCCCATCGAGTTGTAGCCCTTGTAGTCGGTGGTGATCGCCTTCAGCAGCCGCGCGAGCTCGTCGCGCCGCATCCCGCGGACCAGCGTGATCCGTCGAAACGCGTTCCGGTAGAAGGTGAACGGGAGCCCCTCCTCGCGATCTGCGTTCACGTAGACGGCGTCCTTGCCGTAGAGGATGCGGTCCTCGCGAATCGAGAGGTGGAGCTCGGGGACCTCGGCGAGGAGCTTCTCGAGCCCGGCGTACGCCGTGTCGAGATACTTCTTCAGCATCTCGTTGTTCTCGGCGTAGACCCGCATGCCCTTCGCGGCTTTGCTGAGTTCTCGGATCCACGCCTCTACGGCCGGCGACAGCGGATCGCTGAACTCCGTCCCGCGCGGACCCGGGCCCATCGGGTCCACCATCTTCGCGAGGATGTCCGGCCCCGGCCGCCGGGTCAACGATGGACGCGGGTCGGGGCCGCGGGTCGAGGCAGGACTTGGCCGCGTGAGACGTCACCGGGCCCGAGGAAGCGGCGTACCCAGTGTTCGAACATGGCGATCGACCAGAACACGGTCGCGTGGTTCCTCAGCCCGACCTGGTGTTCGTACCACATCCGGCGCAACCCCTTCGTATCCAGCAGACCACTCGTGCCCCCCGCGCGATCGAAGAACAGCGCCTGCGTCTGATCGAGGAGCTCACCGCGGAACCACTGAGGGAGGGGGATGGTGAATCCCATCTTGGTCCGGTCCAGGATCGACGCCGGCAGGAGCTGCCCTGCAGCCGCCTTGAGCGCGACCTTCGTCTTCTGTCCGTCGAGCTTGTGCCGCGGCGGGAGCTGCGCGGCGAGCTGGACCATTCGGTGATCGAGCAGCGGGACGCGGACCTCGAGCGCGTGCGCCATCGACGCCCGGTCTACCTTCACCAGGATGTCGTCGCAGAGGTACATCTTCAGGTCGACGTACTGCAGGCGCGCGAGGGGGTCGGTCGTGTTCGCGCGCGCGAGGTGACGCTCGAAGTGGTGATACGGATCATAGCCGTTCAACCCCCCGAGGAAGTCGTCGCTCAGGTAACGCGGGTAGGTCTTCTGCGTGAGCGAGAGGAAGTACGCGCGCTCGTGATCAACCGCGAGGTTCGTGAGGGTCGCCTTGGCGCGGAGGAACCGCGGCAAGAAATCGGCTTGGGGATACGCGCGAGCGAGCGGGCGCACCACGCCCTGCCGCAGCGCGCCCGGCAGCCGTGACCGGACCTGGTCCTCGTACATCGCGAAGACGTAGCGGCGGTAGCCAGCGAAGTTCTCGTCGCCGCCGTCCCCCGAGAGCGCGACGGTGACTTGGTCGCGCGTGGCCTCGCACAGGTAATAGGTCGGCACCGCCGACGAGTCACCGAACGGCTCGTCGTAGAACCACGACAGGTCCTCGACGATCGACGCGGCGTCCGCGCGCACGAGGCGCTCCGTGTGTTCGGTGGCGTAGAGCTCCGCGGTCTCGCGCGCGTAGCCGCGCTCGTCGTAGCCGGCCTCCGAGAAGCCGATCGTGTTCGTCTTGACCGGGCCCTCGAGCTGCTTCGCCATCTGCGCGACGACGAGGCTCGAGTCCACGCCGCCCGAGAGGAACGCGCCCAGCGGGACGTCCGACCGCAGGCGCAGACGTACGGCGTCGGCGAGGTGCGCGAGGACGCGCGTCGCGCTGTCTTCCACGCGGCCGTCCGTCGCGGCGCCCGAGAAGTCGACGTCCCAGTACTGCGCGATCCGGACGTCGTCCGAGGACAGGAACATCGAGTGTCCGGCGGGGAGCTTGTGGATGTTCTGCAGGATCGTCTGCGGGCCCGGGACGTAGTTGTACGCGAAGAAGTCGAGCGCCGCGGTCGGCTCGAGCATTCGCGGCACCGACGGGTCGACGAGGATCGCCTTGATCTCCGACGCGAAGATCACGCGCTCGCCATCGCGGTAGTAGTACAGCGGCTTCTTCCCCATCCGATCGCGGGCGAGGAACATCGTGCGCGTCTTCTTGTCGAACAGCGCGAACGCGAACATTCCATTGAAGCGATCGACGCACTCCGCGCCCCACTCCCGGAACGCGCAGAGGATCACTTCGGTGTCGGAGCGCGTGCGGAACCGGTGACCCTTCGCCTCGAGCTGCTCTGCGAGCTCGCGGTAGTTGTAGATCTCGCCGTTGAAGACGATCGCGACGCGCTCCTCTAGATCCCACATCGGCTGGTGGCCACCGGCCATGTCGATGATCGAGAGGCGGCGGTGCCCGAGGCCGACGCCGCGCGCCGCGTAGACGCCGCCGTCGTCCGGACCGCGGTGCGCGATCGCGTCCGTCTGGCGGACGAGGAGCTCCACGTCCACCGGACGGCTCTCGTCGAAATGGAAGACGCCGACGATCCCGCACATGGCTCAGGGCAGTCGCTTCGAGATGAACGGACCGACCCGCTTCGTGAGGCCGACCGGGAGACGCTGCCACGTCTCGATCGCCTTCGCGTACTTCGGGTTGGTCGGGTTGAAGTTCGGGGGCTCGTCGATCGTGACGAGGTCGTACTGGTACTCGAGGGGCTCGGGGGTCATGCCGAAGTGTTTCTTGAACTTGAACGCGCCGGTGCCGGCCTTGCTGCGCCCGAAGTCGAACGTGCGGTAGCCGCGCGCGTAGCCGGTCTCGAGCATCGCCCAGTAGATGTAGTTGTTCACGCCGACGTCGCGCGCCTCGGGGAGCGTGCCCGCGAAGAACGGGAGCATCACGTCCTTGAAGTAGTAGTTCATGACGCAGCCGATGATGCGGCCGGTCTGGCGGACGGTGAGGAGATCGCAGCGATCGCCGAGCTCCTCGATCGACGCGACGAACAGCTCGCGTGGGAACATCGGGGTGCCGAGGTTACGCAGCGACAGCGCGTACAGATCGATGAACGGCTCGAGGTCGTCCCGGTTGTACGTGGCGCGGAGCTTCGCGCGCTCGGACTCGCGCAGCACCGCGCGCGTCTTGCGCGGGATGGCGCTCATCTGCGCCTCGGGGTCCGCGAAGAGCTCCTGACGGAACGTGAAGTACAGATCGCGCTTGGTGTAGAGGTCGTCGAAGCGGCCCTTCTCGGACTTCAGCTCGACGTACGCGAGCGCTTCGCGGTGCGCGATGCCGCGCGCGCCGTCGCGGAGGAGTAACGCGACCTCGTCGTCGTCCGCGAGCACGCCGCCGCCCACGCCGACCGGCACCGAGACGAGCGCGCGCGTGAAAGGCTTGCCGCCCGACTCGTAGACCGGGAGGACGCCGACGACGCGGTCGTCCCGTTCGGCGTAGAGCAGATAGCTCGGCCGCCCGTAGGTGCGGCGCAGGACGCGGCGCCACTCGACGAGGTGGTAGAACGTGCCGTCGGGGTGGGCCTCGACGTACGCGTTCCAGCGCGGGTCCTCGTCGTGATCGGCGAGCGTCCGGAGCACCAGCGGGCTGGCCACGGCGACGTCATAGCGTCGCGCGAGCACGGACGCAAACGTGCGCGTCTACTTGGCGTTCGCGACCTTGCGGGGGATGAGCACGCCCACGGAGACGCGCTCCTGGACGGGCGGGACACCGGCGACGACCGCATCGATCGCGACCTGGACCTCCACCACCTGGCCGTAGGTGGTGCGGACGTCCTCGCCGGCCGGCGCGCGCGCGACCTGCGTCGGCTTCAGGCCGATGCGCACCGCGTAGTCGCCCGCGATGCCGTTGAAGCTCGCGAACCCCGCCGACTGGAACGCGGCCGTGACCGACGGGCCGGCCGACGTCGGCGGATACACGAGCGTCCCCGCGAGCGGGAAGTACGGGACGGAGCGGATGTTGCCGCCGGCCGCGTTGAAGATGTCGAAGGAGTCGGTGCCGCCCGGGACGCCGGGGTAGAGCGCGGGGTCGTTGATGACTTCGACGTCGTCGACCTGCAGCTGCGCGATCGCCTCGGCGACACCGAAGTCGGTCGCGCTCTTGATCACTTCCGATGCGCGGCGCCCGGCGTGGGTCTTCAACGAAGCGACCGCGTTGTCGAGCGCGAGTGCGGTGGCGGCCGTCATCAGCGCGAGGAGGATCACGACGACGAGGAGCGCGAAGCCGCGTTGTTCTTCCCGCCGCACGATCCGAGTACGACATGGGTCGCGGTCGTTACGTCAGAATGGATCCGCGACGGTGTTCGCGGGGGCGCCTTCGTCGAAGAACTTGAGGCTCATCAGCACCTCGGTGCTCGTCACCCACTCCGTGCCGTGCCCGCGCGAACGCGCCGGGGGCACCGCGCCGTCCTCGCGCGCTTGCAGGCGCACGCCTTGAGACGTCGACACCACCTTACGCAGCGTCCGCGAAAGGACATTGAAGCGGACCTGACGAACGTCCGCCCACTCGTTGCGCGTGGGCGGGACGGGCGGCGTGAGTCCGCCGGGCGCGAACACGAAGCGCGTGGCGGGGTCGAGCGCGAGGCCGCGGCGACGCTGCACGTCCGCCGACATCGCCAGCGCGATCTGGAAGTCGTCGACGCCGGGGCTGATCGCGTTCCCGATCGTGGACGCCGCGTCGACCATCACCATCGTGCCCGCGATCTGTTGCGCGCCCTGCCCGCGGCGATCGAAGTCGGAGCGGTGGAACCACCCCTGGTCGTCGACCCAATACGTGCTGATGCGCGCGCACATGACGCGCGCGCCGGGCGCGACCGTGAACGCGAAGGCGTCGAAGATCGTGAGGCCGGCGGCGTCCCAGCTGGCGACGTACGCGAGCATGGCGCGACCGGCGCCGGACGGCGCGGTGTTGTCGACGATGTAGATCAGCGGCGCCGGGCGCGCCGGATCCGTCGCGCAGGGTGGCGCGACGATCGTCGGTCCGCCGAGCACGGGATCCTGTCCGGCGTTGAACTGCTCCATCTGCATCTGCCCATTGCCGACCCGGCCGAAGCCGGTCGACCGCACGGCGGTGCTCGGATCGGGCACGACGAGCTGCAGAAAGTCCGTGCCGGCCTGACTGGTGAGGCCGTTGATGCCGGTCGCGGCGACGTTGTTCGCGCCGGTCACCGCCGGCATCGCTTCGTAGCCGTTCGGCGTCTGGTACGTGACGGCCGGGAAGGCGATCGGCGGCGGGCTCGCCCACGCGATCGCGCCCGACGATCCCATGCCCGCCACGCGGATGTCCGCGCGGAGCTGACGCGTGAACGACTGCGCGCGCGCGTGGAAGTCCGTGCGCTCGCGGCCCCGCGCGGATTGTTTGATGACGACCTGCGCGACCTTCGCGGCGACCGCCACACTGATCGCGCCGATCACCACGCCGACCATCAGCTCGAGCAGCGTGAAGCCGCGGCGACGTGACCTCCGCATCAGAAGAACGCTCCCCGGGGCTGCAGGCCGTAGCGCGGAGCGCAGAGCTTCTGCACCGGGTAGTTTCGAATCCACGGCGCCGCGGTGAGGTTCGTATCGTCCTTCACCGGATCGTTCATCCACTCACGGATGCGCACTTCGATCAGGAGCGTCGGCGGCGGCTGGGCGCCGGTCCCGACGGGCGGTGTCGCGTTCAGGACGCGGTAGTCCGCGGCCATGGCCGGGACGTAGTCGCGCATGGGCGCGCTCACCTGCGCGCCGAACGCCGTGATCGCCGAGCCGGGGACCGGCGCGGGGATCCATGCGCCCAGATTCGACAGCCCCGGATCCATCAGCGCCGGATCGAGCGCGTAGGCGGGCACGTTCGCGTCGTAGTCGCACTGCGCTTCGCGGATCTGCGCGGAGATGCGCGTGAAGAGATCGAGCGAGTTGTTCTGGAACGCGAGCGAGCGATTCGCTTCGCCGACGTCGGTGATCATCCCGAACAACGCCGCGACGCCCGTCGCGAACACCGCGAGGGATATGATCGCCTCGAGGAGGGTCATGCCCAGCTGGCCGCGGCGGGGGCGGCGGTGCGTTCTTCTCGTGCGCATCACAGATCCTCGTTGCACGGCGTCGCCGCCGGCGGGCTGAGGACGGACGCCGAGCACATCACGCCGGACGGCAGCACGCTGAACCCGTACGGCCGCGACGGATCCGCGGTGCCGACGGCGAGCAGCGTCACCCAAGTATTCGGCGGAACGCCGGCGAGGCGCCCGTTGGCGGTGAACTGGAAGGTGGTCGGCGGCGTCGTGATCTGCGCGCGGCCCCCGGTCTGCACGTTGAGGTCGAAGATCTCGCACTCCGCGCTCAGGGTCGTGCGGCCGTCGGCGAGCGTGGTCGGGACCATCCCGACCGGGACCTCGACGCGCGTCGCGTCCAACACCTGGATCTCGATGAAGCCCGGCGTCCCGGTGCAGGTACCGTTCGTGACGGCCGGCGTGCCGAGGCGCGCCCCGGCGACCGTGGCGAGGGTCTGCGCCTTCGCGATCATCCCGCGCAGGCGGACCACCGCGCGCTCCGCGTCGAGGCGACCGCGCGTGCGCTGCACACTCGACACCGCCATCGCCGCGACGACCGCGATGATGCCGACGACGATCATCCCCTCGAGGAGCGTGAAGCCCCGCTGACCTTCGCGCGCATTCACCGCGTCGGCGGAGTGCAGACGGCGTTCCCACGCCGAGCCCCAACCGATTCGGCGCCCTGCGCGCAATGCGCTTCGTTCCCTACATGCAGGGGTTGTCGCGGAGCTCTTCACGCCTCGGCGTCGAGATTATAGCCGAGCTCCACGTCCGGACCGAGCCGGTTGATGAGGTGCTGCTTCAGGCGCTTCCGCATCGCCTGGACGATCTGCCCCATCCGCTGCTTCGTGACCCCGAACTGCTCCCCGAGCTCCGACAGCGACATCGGGTCGTCCGACATGAGGTGCTTCTCCCAGGCCATGCGCTCCCGGTCGTCCTTGAGGGTCTCGGCGAACGCCTCGAGGGCCTCGCTGACGTCGTTCGAGAACTCTCGGCGGAACGCCTCGGCCTCGGGGGAGGCGCTGGTATTGCTGAAGCCGTCCAGGATGGTCGCGCCCGAGACGTCGTCCGTATGGGCGGGCGCGTCGAGGCGGACCTCGGCCTGGTCCATGTGCTTCACGACCTCCTCGAGGTCGCTCTGCTTCACGTTCAGCCGCTCGGCGAGGAGCTTCGGGCCCGGCTCGATGCCCTGCGCCCGGAGCTTGGCGCGCTCGCGGGCGAGCTGGAAGAACAGCTTCCGCCCCACGCGCGTGCGCGAGATCCGCACCGTCCGCGAGTGCTCGAGGAGGTACCGGAGCATGTAGGCCCGGATCCAGAACGTCGCGTAGGTCGAGAACTTCGCGCCCTTGAACGGGTCGAACCGGTCCACCGCCTCCACCAGCCCCACGTTCCCCTCCTGGATGAGGTCCAGGACGCTCGCCCACGCGCGGCGGTACTTGTAGGCCATCTTCACGACGAGCCGCAGGTTGTGGACGACGAGCTTGCGGGCCGCGACCGGGTCCTGGCGCTCGTAGTACGCCATGGTCAGCTCGCGCTCCTCCTCGTTCGACAGGACCGGATAGCGCCCGACCTGCGCGAGGAACGCGTCGAGCGCGCTCGCGCGGTCACGGGTCCGGACGGCCGGGACGCTCGCGCCGGTGGAACCGACCGAGCGCGCCGGGAGCGACGGAGTCGTCCCGACGTCGACGACCACGTCCGAGTCGTCGTCGGAGGGTTCGTCGGAGGCCGAGACCGTGACGGAGCCAGAGCTCTCCTCGTCGTCGTCCTCGACCGGGGCCTTCTTGACGGGCTTGGCCTTCGCGCGTCGCTTACGAGGCGGCGGCGCGGCGGGCTGCGGCGCGGAGGGCCCGGAGTCGTCGCTCGCCGCCGGCGCGTGCGCGGCGGCGCCCTCTTCCTCCCCGGGCGGGTTCTTCGGCTGGTCGGCCACTCGCGCCCTACTCAAGTGCTAGAACCGACCAGCGTCAAGCGAAGGCGTCCGTCAGGGGGAATGCCAGTCATTTAGAGGGCCAACCGGGGTCGAGGGCGGCTCCGAGAGCGACCGAGGACAACCGCAAGTTGGCCGTAGGCCAGCGCGCAGCGAACCGCAGGTGAGCGAAGGTCACCAGGCGAGACTTGCTCTCGCCGTTAAGTGACAGGTCAGGGCAGGAACCCCACGACGGACTGCTCCGGGAAGCCGTCTGCGCGCGGCGGGCGGGGGCGCCCGTCACACGCGGGGGAGCAGCCCAGCGCCTCGATCCCGCGGGTCCCGGGGCCGTCCTCGATGCCGGCGGACCCGCTCAGCGCGGTCGGCACCTGGCCGAACGTCTCCGAGTCCGCGTAGCGGAACTGGATCCGCCCCGTCTCGTAGAGCGCGATCTGGAACGTGAGGCGCCGGTGGCGGTTCGAGAAGTGGTCCTGCGGGCGGATGTCGCGCCACTGCACGACGACGACGCGGCTCGGCGCCGCGCCCTGCACCTGCCACGAGATGTCCGCGCCGCCCGGGATGCTGTCGTCGAGGTACAGGTCGTCCCACCAGGCCGCGATCACGCCCTCGGGCGTGGTCGTGGACGGGATCGCGTCGTTCTCCCAGCTGTCACCGGGCGTGATCGGCGACATCGAGAGGAACCCGTTGATGCTGACGTGGACCTCGGTGGCCGGGACGTCCCAGTAGTTGAACGTGAACGGGAGTGTGATCGTCGCGGTGCCGTCGTCGAACGGATCCTGGCCGCCGGTGAACGTGAGGGTCGAGCCGTTGGTGAGCGGGACGAACGCCTGCGACGCGAGCGGCTCGAGGACGTAGAAGCGGCAGTTCGCTGGGCAGCCGTCGCCCGGCGTGTTGTTGCCGTCGTCGCACTCTTCGACGCCAGCGCGGATCACGCCGTCGCCACAGCGCGCGGCGGCACAGTTCGGGAGACACGCGTCGGTGCTGACGAGGTTGCCGTCATCGCACTCCTCGGTGCCGGTGAGCACGAAGCCGTCGCCGCACACGGCGTCGAAGCAGCTGATGCACAGGTCGTCTTCGAGCGCGTTCATGTCGTCGCACTGCTCGCCGGTGTCGACCGTGCCGTCGCCGCACGTGCCCGACACGCAGCGCGCGTCGTAGGTGATCGTGACAGTGCCCCCCGCGGGGACCGCGGTGGGGTCCGAGAGGACGACGCGGTTCGAGACGGCTTCGTACGCGAAGTCGGCGGCGGCGAGCGCGGTGCCGTCGACCTCGACGCCGATCGTCGTGATCACCGGCGCGGTCGACAGCGTGATCGACGTGCCACCGAAGAGGTTCGCCATGATCGCCGCGACGTTCTCGCGCATGTTCGCGCAGTACGACAGCAGCTGCCCGCGATCGCCGACGCGCGCGGTGAACTCGGCGTAGCGCGCGCCGACCTGCCCGACGCCGTACGGGCCGTTGCAGTCCGGCTCCGTCGCGGGGCCCACGATCGAGCTGACGTACAGGCGCCCCGACCCGGCGGCCGCGCGCAGCTCGGCGACGGAGCTCGGGATGAGCGACGGCGAGAAGTCGTTCTCGTCGGAGAGGATGACGACGGCGAGATCCGCGTCGTCGCGGAGGAAGCCGGCGTTCTCGTTGTCGACCAACGGCGAGGTCACCGCCGCGACGACGGCCGCGATGCCCTGCTCGTCGCCGCTTCCTTCGATGCCCGGAGAGAAGCGCGTCTCGAGCGTGGTGAGGAGGTTCGCGCTGTTCGCGTCGAGCACCGCCGGCGAGCCCTGGAAGCGGCCGCTCTTGCTACCGTCGTCCATGTCGGTCGTGACGACCGCGAGGTGGACGTCGGCGCCGCGCTGCGTGATCGCGTCGGTGATCAGGTCCGCCGCCTCGGTGAACGCGGCCTGCGAGTCGGCCATCGAGCACGAGTCGTCCACCACGAACAGCACGTCGACCTTGCGCGGCGCGAGCACCACTTCGTCCGTGCGCGCGACGGTCGTGACGCCGCGCCCCACGAGCGGCACGAGGATCGGCGTGGTCGAGGCGCCCGTGACGATGCGGAGCGACGCGCCTTCGCGGCCCTCCGCGCCCGGGTCGTACGCGACGACGACGTCGGTCGTCTCGAAGAAGCCGAGCTGCGCGGGCACGCCCGCCGTGTCGATCGAGAAGCCGGTCCCAGCCGGGACGATCGAGACGTTCACCACCGCGGCCGTCCCGCCCGTGATGTTCTGGAGCTGCACGGTCTTCGTCACCGGCTCGGCGCACCCGAGCGCGACCGCCCCGAAGTCGACGATCCCCGGCGCGACCTGAATCGGCGAGGCGCCGCCGGTGCCCGTCATCTCGACCACGAGCGGCGGCGTGCCGGGGTTGGCGAACGAGACGTCGAGCTCGGCCGACGCGGCGCCGGTCGCCGACGGCGCGAACGCCGCGGCGAACACCATGCGCCCACCGGCCGGCACCGCGGCGCCCGGCGCGGGGAGGTCGAACACTCGGAAGCCGACGTCCGAGCCGGGGAGGAAGTTCGCGCCGCGGAAGAGGCACGGGTCGGAGCCGACGTTCTCGACGGTGACGAGCGCCTCGCGCTGCTGGCCGACGGCGCTGAGCCCGAACTCGACGGACTCCGGCACGATCGTCGCGGCGCACGCGCCGATCATCACGGCCTCGCCGCTGAGCGCGACCTCGAGGGTCGGCGTGTCGGGGTCGTTGGTCGCGAGCGTGAGCGTGCCGGACTTGGTGCCGGCGCTGGTCGGCATCAACAACACTTCGACCGCGCCGGACTCGCCGACGGGCACGACGAGGTCGCCGCCGGTCACGACGAACTCGGCGTTCGAAGTGGTGCCGGTGATGCGCGCGTCTTCGAAGCCGGTGTTGGTGCAGGTGACGAAGCCGGAGATCGCGGCGCCCACGCCGACCATGCCGTAGTCGATCGCGAGCGGATCGCACGTGACGTCGGCTCCGCCGCCGTGCCCGGTGAGCGCGGTTCGGTGCTCGGTCTCGAACGGCTCGAACGTGAACACGACGAGCTCCCCGACGTGATCAGCGACGTCCTCGGGGCAGTACTCGACGTCGATCGAGAGCTCTGCGTCGGGCGCGAGGTCGACCGGGAGCGCAGGCGGGACGAGCGCGAAGGTGTCGTCGCTGGTCGGGTCGAGCTCGACGGCGGTGATGCGCTCGGTGGCGTTGCCGCCGTTCGTGCAGACGACGGAGCGCGTGACGCAGCCGCCGGGGTTCGACGTGCCGAGGTCGAAGGTCATCGGGCACTCGAGCCCGGAGGGTGCGCCGTCCGCGATCAACACGACGGGCTGCGGGCAGGCGCCGGCGCAGGAGTCGACGACGACCACACCGAGCAGCGGGCCCTCGGACTCGGGCGACACGTCGATCGCGACGGTGGCGACGCCGCCCGCCTCGAGCTCGAACACGCCCTCGCGCTCGGGGATGTTCACGCTCCGCGCGAAGCGCGCGCTGTCCGGGCCCGCGACGGGCGACAGCGCGACGGTGACGCCGGCGGCGCCCGAGTTGGTGATCGTGAAATCTGCGGAGTCGGTCGTCCCGACGACGACGGCGCCGAGGTCGACGGTGTCGGTGCTCAGCTCGACCATGCCGATCATCGGCGCGGCCATCCCGCCGTCGCGCGGCGGCTGGAGCTGCGTGTCATCGTCGTCGCCGCTACAGGCGAACGCGGAGAGTGTGGACCCGAGCGTGAGGAGCAGGAGGGAGCGTCGCACGCGGTGGTTCTAGCACCGGGCGACCGCTACGGGATAGGTCCCGTCCGGGCCAGGTCGCCTCAGATACCGGCCGTGAAGCGCATGTTGAGCGTCATCTCGAACTCGAAGTCGACCGGCTCCTGATCCGCGACGCCCACGATGTTCATCTGGATCGCGCCCTCTTCCTCGAACACGATCTTGTTCAGCTCGGCCTGGCGCTCGGGCGAGAGCGTGAGGCGGAAGACGTTGTCGGCTTCGACGGGGACGCCTTCCCACTCGGCGACGCCCTGCACCCACTCGGCGGCGCCTTCCTTGCGGATGTCGACCTGACCGACCACCACCTTCGCGTTGTTGCGCTGGGAGATGCGGACGATCTTCACGTCGATGGAGACGATCTCGCCCTTTTCGATCTTGTCCTTGTTGTTCCTGTAGTCCTCGTTCTCGTTCGGGTCGACGACCTCGAGGCTCTCGAACGTGCGCTGTCCGTCGTCGCCGACGACCTCGCCGATGATACGGACCGTGCCTTCGAAGTCCGCCGATATGAGGCCGCAGCCGGCGTTCGCGGAGGCGCCGGCGAAGAGAGCGAGAGTCAGGAGGGCGTTACGCATAACGGTCATTAGACCCAAACGCCCGTACCCACGCAACCTCAGAGCGACCGCGCAACACCGACATCGCGCCCCTGTCACAGGATGAGCGCGACGATCACGATCACCGCCCACGCGGCCCAGTTGATGAGGAAACCGGCCTTCGCCATCTCGGCGATGCGGATCCGCCCGGTGCCGAAGACGATCGCGTTCGGGCCCGTCGCGGCCGGCATCATGAACGCACACGAACACGCCAGGGCCACCGGGACGACCAACGCCTTGGGGTCCAGCGACGCCGCCTTCGCGGTCTCCGCGAGGATGGGCATCGTGATGTTGGCGAGCGCGGTGTTGCTGATGATCTCCGTCCCGAACGTCGCCGAGAGCGCTGTCACTCCCATGAACACCGACGGCGACGCGTCGGCGAGGCGCCCCAACGTGGCGCCGAGGTAGGCAGAGAGCCCCGTCGCGTCGAAGCCCTTCGAGAGCGCGACGCCGCCGCCGAACAACAACACGAGCCCCCACGGCACTTGCACCGCGACGTGCCACGGGAGGAGCCGCTCCTTCGAGCCGCCGCCGGCCGGGAGCGCGAACGCGATGCACGCGACGAGGATCGCGACCGTCCCGTCGTGCGTGCCCTCGAGCGCGAACCACGTCGCCCAGCCCGGGACCGCGACCTCGCCCTTCGCATTCGACAGCCACGCGAGGACCGTGTCCCAGCCCGCGAAGTCCTGCACCGTCCCGAGGACGAGATCCTTGCGCGTGATCCACATGACCGCCGCGAGCCCGAACACCGCGACGGATCGGATCTCGGCCGACTTCCACGCGCCGAGGCGCTTCAGCTCTGCGCGGATGACCTCCGCGGCGCCGAGATCGAGGTCGACCGGGACCTTCGGGTACACGCGCGTGAGCATCAGCCACATGATCGGGATGATGAGCACCACCGCCGGCATCGCCGCGAGCGCCCAGGTCACGAAGGTGAGCGGCGTCGCCTCCGGGAACTTGCTCGAGATCGCGGCCATCGCGATCAGGTTCGGGGGCGTCCCGATCGGCGTGCCCATCCCGCCGATCGACGCGCCGTAACCGGTGCCGAGCAGCACCGCGATCGTGAACGCGCCCGCGACCGGATCGTCGGCGCGACCGGCGCGCTCCGCGATCGCGAGGCCGATCGGCATCATGATCAACGTGGTCGCCGTGTTCGAGATCCACATCGACATCACCGCCGCCGCGATCGCGAACCCGAGCACGAGGCGACGCGGCGAAGTCCCGACGACGCGGAGCACGTGCAGCGAGAGCCTTCGATGCACGCCCGAGCGCTCGACGGCGAGCGCGAGGAGGAAGCCGCCGAGCAGCAGAAGGATGAACGGCGACGCGTAGGCCGGAGAGGTCTCGGCCGCGGTCGCGATGCCGAACAGCGGGAACGTGGCGAAAGGAATCAGCGCGGTCGCGCCGAGCGGGATCGCCTCCGAGATCCACCACACGCCGACCCACAGCGTGACGCCGACGAGGCGGACCGCTTCGACGGAGAGCCCGTCCGGACGAGGGAGGACCCCGGCGAGCGCGACGGTCCCCAGGCCGGCGACGAGGCCGACCCAGAAACCCAGGCGTTGTGAGGGGGTGACCGCTTCTTCTAGGAGGGTCACGGGGAGGCGACTACTCGACGAGGTTCGGGAACTTGTTCTTCAGCAGATCGCCGAGCGTTCCGAGGCCCTTGCCCTTGCTCGTGTCCTTCGACAGGTAGCCCTCGATCTCGGCGCGCTCCTCGGCCTCGGCCGCGGCGCGGATCGACAGGCGGATCTTGCCGGACTTGGTGTCGACCTCCTGGACGACGACCTTCACGTTCTGGCCGCCCTGGAACTCCTTCTTGAGGTCCGTGCCGCGCTGCGTGCCGGTCTCGGCCGCGGGCACGAGGCCGCGCGCGCCGCTCGGCAGCTTCACGAAGAGGCCGAACGTCTCGATGCGATCCACGGTGCCCTCGAAGACGGTGCCCTGACGCAGCTCGTTCGCGAGCTCCTGGGGCGTCTTCACGAGCGACAGGCCGATGCGGCGCTTGTCCCAGTCGACGCTGACGACGGTCGCCTCGACCTCCTCACCTTCCTTCACGACGTCGCGCGGGTTCGCGATGCGACGGCCGAGCGCCATGTTGGAGATGTGGATCAG
>JAUHYN010000968.1 GCA_030426505.1 bacterium
GCGCCTCCGGCATCTGGCGCGAACTCACCAACAACGTGAATCTGATGGGTTCGAACCTGACGAACCAGGTCCGCGACATCGCGCAGGTCACGACGGCGGTCGCGAACGGCGACCTCACTCGGCAGATCACCGTCGAGGTGCGCGGCGAGCTGCTCGAGCTGAAGAACACGATCAACACGATGGTCGATCAGCTCGGCTCGTTCGCGGACGAGGTGACGCGCGTCGCCCGTGAGGTCGGTACGGAGGGGACACTCGGTGGTCAGGCCGAGGTGCGCGGGCTGTCGGGGACGTGGCGCGAACTCACCGACAACGTGAACCTCATGGCGCGAAACCTCACCGAGCAGGTGCGTGGCATCGCGACGGTCGTGACCTCGGTCGCGAACGGCGACTTGTCGCGGCGCCTCACGCTCGACGCGCGCGGTGAGATCGCGGCGCTGGTGGAGACCATCAACGACATGACCGGCACGCTCCTGATCTTCGCGGACCAGGTGACCGGCGTGGCGCGTGACGTTGGTGTGGAAGGCAAGCTCGGCGGACAGGCGGACGTGCCCGGCGCGGCCGGTATCTGGCGCGACCTCACGACCAACGTGAACGAGCTCGCCGGCAACCTCACGCGGCAGGTGCGCGCGATTGGCGACGTGGCCACCGCCGTGACGAAGGGTGACCTCACTCAGTCCATCGACGTCGAGGCCCGCGGCGAGGTCGCGGCGCTCAAGGACAACCTCAACCAGATGATTCGGACCCTCGCGCACACGACGACGGTCAACCAGGAACAGGACTGGCTGAAGACGAACCTCACGCGCTTCACCCGGATGCTCCAGGGCCAGCGCGATCTCCTCAGCGTCGCGGAGCGCGTGTTGTCGGAGCTGTGTGGTCTGCTCGACGCCAAGCACGGCGCGTTCTTCATGGTGCGCCGCGAGGACGAGGACGTCACGCTCGCGCTCTTCGCGACGTTCGCCTACGGCGACCGCAAGGCGCTGGCGAACCGCTTCGCGCCGGGCGAGGGGCTGGTCGGACAGGCCGCGCTCGAGAAGAAGCGCATCATGGTCTCCAACGTCCCGAAGGACTACATCCGGATCGGATCTGCGCTCGGTGACGCCGCGCCGACCACCATCGTGGTGTGCCCGGTCGTTTTCGAGGACGAGGTGAAGGGTGTGATCGAGCTCGCGGCCTTCCAGCCGTTCACGTCGATCCAACTCAGCCTGATCGATCAGCTCCTCGAGTCACTCGGCATCGTCGTCGCCACGATCGAGGCGAACATGCGCACCGACGAGCTGCTCCGGCAATCGCAGGGAATGGCAGAGGAGTTGCAAACGCAGCAGGAAGAGTTGCAGCAGACGAACGAAGAGCTGGAGCAGAAGGCGGTCGAGCTCACCGAGCAGCGCGACCAGGTCGAGCGGAAGAACGCCGAAGTCGAGCTCGCTCGTCAGGAGCTCGAGGAGAAGGCCGAGCAGCTCGCGCTCACGTCGAAGTACAAGTCGCAGTTCCTCGCCAACATGTCGCACGAGCTCCGCACGCCGCTGAACAGCTTGCTGATCCTCTCGCGTCAGCTCGCCGAGAACCGCGCGGGCAACCTCGACGAGCGACAGGTCGAGTACGCCACGACGGTGCATCAGGCCGGCGCGGATCTCCTCGCGCTCATCAACGAGATCCTCGATCTCGCGAAGGTCGAGTCGGGGACGATGGCGGTCGACGCCGCCGACGTGCGGCTCGACGACATCGCCGCGTACGTGCGTCAGTCGTTCGGACAAGTCGCGGAGGAGAACGCCGTCTCGCTCGACGTGGAGATCGATCGCGAGGAGCTCCCGGAGGCCGTCCACACCGACGACCTGCGCCTGCGTCAAGTCATCCGGAACCTCCTCTCCAACGCGTTCAAGTTCACCCAGGAGGGCGGCGTGACGCTGGTGATGGAGCAGGCGGATCCGTCCGAGATTCCGCACGGCGTCCCCGCGTCGCCCGAGGGCTTCATCGCCTTCCGGGTGCGCGACACCGGCATCGGGATCGCCGAGGACAAACGTCACGTGGTGTTCGAAGCCTTCCAGCAGGCCGACGGCAGCACCAACCGTAAGTACGGCGGAACCGGGCTCGGTCTCTCGATCAGTCGTGAGATCGCGTCGCTGCTCGGCGGCGCGCTCACGCTCGAGTCGGTCGTAGGGGAGGGGAGCACGTTCACGCTGATCCTCCCGATACGCTATCGCTCGCGGGCGGCGGCGCCGCGGAGGGTCGCGAAGATCCCGGCGCGGAGCGCGTCGCATCCGCCGCGGTCGATCACCGGCTCCCAGGACATCCCGCGCGCGCTCCCGGCCGTGCCGGACGATCGCGGCTCCCTCGAGCCGGGCGACCGCGTGTTGCTGGTGATCGAGGACGACCGCGTGTTCGCGGAGACGCTCGCCGAGCTCGCGCGCGAGTACGGGTTCAAGGCGGTCGTCACCGACAGCGGCGAAGACGCCCTGGAGCTGGTCGTGGATCTGAAGCCCGACGCCATCACGCTCGATCTCATGCTCCCGGACATGGACGGCTGGGTGCTCCTCGACCGCCTCAAGCACGACGCGAGCGTTCGTCACATCCCGGTCCACGTGATCTCGGCTGGCGGCGACGAACATCGCGCGCTCGAACAAGGCGCTGTCGAGGTGCTGCAGAAACCGCTGGAGCGGGACGTGATTCGGGGCGCGCTGGAGCGCATGCAGCACGATCTCGATCGCCGCGTCCGTCGCCTGCTCGTCGTGGAGGATGACGAGCGCCAGCGGTCGAGCATCAAGACGTTGATCGGGAATGGCGACGTCGAGACCGTCGACGTCGGCAGCGGCGAGGAGGCACTCGAACTCCTTCAGTCGGAGACGTTCGACTGCCTCGTGATCGACCTGCGCCTCCCGGGCATCAGCGGCCTCGACGTGATTCGGAAGTTGGAGGAGTCGCCGTCGCTGAAGCGCCTGCCGGTAATCGTCTACACCGGACAGGAGTTGTCGGAGGAGGAGCGGCGCGAGCTCGATCGCCTCACGCAGAGCGTGATCATCAAGGACGTGAAGTCACCGGAGCGGCTCCTCGATGAGACAGCCCTGTTCCTGCACCGCGTCGAACAGAAGCTCCCGGAGGCCAAGCGCCGGATGCTACGTCGCGCGCTCGAGGGAGATCCGGCGCTGGCCGGGAAGCGGGTCCTGATCGTCGACGACGACATGCGGAACATCTTCGCGCTCACCGCGATCCTGGAGCTGCACGAGATCGACGTGTCGTTCGCGGAGAACGGCCGCGAGGCGGTGGAGAAGCTCGACGGAGGCCTCGAGGTCGACGCGGTCCTGATGGACATCATGATGCCCGAGATGGACGGCTACGAGGCGACGAGGAGGTTGCGAAAGGACGGCCGCTTCAAGTCGCTCCCGATCATCGCGCTCACGGCGAAGGCCATGAAGGGCGACCGCGACAAGTGCCTCGACGCGGGGTGCTCGGACTACGTGACGAAACCCATCGACCAGGAGCAGCTGGTGTCGTTGCTGCGCGCGTGGACGTACGGATGATGTAGTGGTGACCTCGGATCGAGAACTGGAGGCGCTCGAGATGGAGCTGTTGCTGACGGCAATCAAACGTCGCTTCGGCTACGACTTCTCCGGGTACTCGCGACCGTCGCTCCAACGGCGAATCTCGATCGCGATGGCCGATGAGCGCGTGAAGTCGCTGTCGGGCCTGCAGGAGCGCCTCCTCCACGACCGGCGGGCGT
>JAUHYN010000969.1 GCA_030426505.1 bacterium
CACCGACCGCGTCTCGTAAGCGCCTTCGCCGGGCCGCAACGTGAGCACGTGACGCCCGGTCGAGACCGGACGTTTCGCGATCACGCCCTCTCCGATCGCGCGGCCGTCGAGCGCGACCTGCGCCCAGGGGATGCTGCGCACGGAGAGCAGGCCGAGGCCGCCGGCCGGCTCCGCGGGCGGGGGCGGTGGCTCGAGGCGCGCCGCGCCCGGCGCCTCGGTGGGCGGAGGTGGGGCAGGTCGGGCGCGCGCGCGTCGCTTCGCGCGACGTCGGGCGGCGCGCGCGCGTCGACGGTCCGCGTCGTCGGTGCGCTCCGGTTCGGGGGCGGCGGTGGCCGTCGGTTCGTCGTTCGATCCGCCCGCGGCTTCGTTCGCGTCCGCGCCCCCAACGCCGTCGTCCGCGCCGCCGACTCGCGCTCCGTCGTCCGCGCCGCCCACGCGCGCTCCGCCCGCGTCCGCGTCGGCGGCGGTCGCGGTCGCGCCTTCGCGCTCGGCTCCCGCGCCCGGTCCGCCCCCGCGCCCGTCGAGGCTCGGGGCCTCCATTCGCATCGCGATCGTCGGCCCCGGCTCGACCGGTCGGCTCACGAACCACGCGACGCCCGCGACGAGCGTCGCCACCACGGCGAACGCGGCCCACCCGCGGCCGCGCGATCCGACGCCCGCGGCTTCGGCGATCGCGACGGTGCGCTCGGGGCCGCCCGGCGGCGCGGTGGTCGCGGTCTCGGAGATCGGCGGGCCGGTGGTGCCGGCGTCCGTGGCGCCCTCGAGGGCGGCGAGCGCGGCGCGGTCGATCGCCGCGACGCCCGTCGCGCTCGTCTCCGACAGATCGGGCTTCTCGGTCGCCGCGATCACCGGCGCGACGAGGGCGGCGAGGTCGCGCTCGGTCGCGGGCGTCCGCCGCGCCGCCGCGCTGCGCACCGCCGCGCCGAGCGCCTCCGCGCCGAGCCAGCGATGATCCGGATCCGGTTGCAACGCACCGTCGACGAGCGGCGTCAGATCTTCCGCGTCGCCCACGAGCCCGGACAGCGGGAGGTACCGGCGCGCCTTCGCGAGCGCGAGGACCTTGTTCGGGTCGCCCTCCGCGAACGGCCGCTGACCCGCGACCGCTTCATAGAGCACGACGCCGAGGCTCCACAGATCGAAGCGTCGATCCGGCGCGCGACCCTCGAGCTGTTCGGGCGCCGCGTACGCGACCTTCGCGCGCACGCCCGCCTTCAACACCGCGGCCTCGGCGCGCGCGATCCCGAAGTCGAGCAGCTTCACGCCGCCGGTCCGCGAGACCATCACGTTGTGCGGCGTGACGTCCTGGTGGACGAGGCCGAGCGCGTGCGCGTGGGCGAGCGCGTCGCAGATCGCGCCGACGATCGCGAGCGCCTCGGGGACCGCGATGCGCGTGTGGTGCGCGAGGAGTCGGTCGAGCGTGACGCCGTCGACGTACTCCATCGTCATGAAGTAGACGCCGTCGACTTCGCCGAAGTCGTAGGTGGTCGCGATGTTCGGGTGGTTGAGGCGCGCGGCGGTCTGCATCTCCGACAGGAACAGCTCCACCGCGGCGTCGTCCTGCGAGAACCGCGGGAGCACCCGCTTGAGCGCGACCGGACGGACCGGGCCGCGCGGGCCGAGCTGGTCCGCGAGGAACACTTCCCCCATCCCGCCCCTCCCGAGGCGGGCCCGGATCGCGTAACGGCCGAAAGGTACTCCGCTTCCGCCCGATCGTTCGGCTGGGCCCGTCGCGCCCATGCCGATATAGTCGACGGTGGTGGGCGTTCTCACAACCGTCGCTTTGGTGCTCGCGGCTCAGGCCGCCGACGGGTGCGCCTCGGCGCGTCGCCAGTACGAGGGCCTCGAGCTGGAGGCGGCGCTGCGCACGGCCCAGGAGACGGTCGCCGCCGACACCTCGCGGCCGCTCGCCTGCCTCGAGGTCGAGGCGCTCGCGTTGATCGTCCTCGGCCGCCGGGAAGAGTCGCGCGGCGTGCTCACCGAGTTGTTCGAGCGCGATCCGGGGCGCCGCATCGAGGACGCCTCGCTCGCGCCGTCCATGCAGCGCTTCATCGAACAGACGCGCGCCGAGCTGCTCCCGATCACCGCGCGCGTGTCGGCGCGGTGGATCGTGTTCGAGTCGCTGCGCCTCGACGTCGCGCTCGATGGCGGCCTGCGCGGCGCGAGCGCGGTCCGCTACGACGTCCACTTCGCGCCCGAGGGCGGGGACGCGAAGGGCCGCGTCGCCCTCGAGGGTCGCGCGGCGACGGCGACGATCGCGGTCGCGCGCGCCGACGTCCGGACCGTGCGAGTGAATGGCCGCGTCGTCGACGATCTCGGTCGCGAGGTCCACCAGTTCTCGTCGGAGCTGTTGCTCCCCGAGCGCCCCAACGCGAACGAGGTCGTGGTCGAGGTCGACTCCGGCGGCACGCCGTGGTGGATCTGGGCCCTGGTGGGGACGGCGGTGGTCGGGTCGGCGGTGGCGGTCGCGGTGGTCGCGCAGCCGGACGTCCCCGCGGCGCCGGACGACTCGATCGGCGCGGCGAGGGTGCCGTGAAGCGCGCGACGCTCACTCTGCTCGTGGCCGCGAGCTGCGCCGACCCCGCCGCGCTCGAAGTGCGCGTGGCGATCCGCGACCAAGCGCTCGAACACATCGAGCTCGAGGTCGCGAAGGGGGACGCGATGAAGCGCTCGAGCTTCGTCTCCTGCACTGTCCCGTTCGACGGCCCGCTCGAGGGCACGTGCCCGTTCGAGGGCGGCGCGGGCCGGTGGACGGACGACGACCGCCTCGACTTCCTCGTGTACGGTGAGCCCGCCACGCCGCTCACCGTCGCGGTCGACGGGTTCCGCACCGGCCGCAGCGTCACCGCGACGCAAGCCTTCACCGCGCTCCCGCCCGAAGAGGGCGAGCGCCGCGTCCTCGACCTCGCGCTGCTGTCCCGCACGAGCGAACGATCGCGCTGCGAGGTCGAGGTGCCGTCCGGCGGCCTCGTGACCCCGGCGCCCCCCGACTCCAATGCGCTCGCAGTCTACAACCTGTTCGGTTCGGCGATCGCGCGCGAGATCGTCGTGAGCGCGAACGGCAACCTCGCGTTCGGCACGCTCGTGCGCAGCGACGACACGTGCGAGGTCGACCTCACCGCGTACGCCGGGACGACGCAGTGCTCCGGGGCGACCTCGTTCAGGTGGTGCCATGTCCGCTCCGGCGCGATGGCGATCGGGCCGCGCGCGTCCGACGCGGCGCGCGCGGTGGTCGGCGCGCTGTGCGAGTCCCCCGCGCAGATCATCGCCGCGTTCCCGACGCCGCGCTGCGCCGAGGTCCGATCGGTGCGGCTCCCCGGCGCGATCGACGTCGCCGACGTCTCGGACCCGATCGTGATCGACGTCGACGACGACGGTAACCTCGAGGTCGTCGTCGTCATGCTCGATCGGAGCGGGGTCGGCGCAGGGATGCGCGCGCCGATGAGCCTGTTGTTCTTCCACCCCGAGCGCGAGGTGGACGCGATGGACCCGCCGGTGCGCCTCGAGAACACCGCCGCGTATGAGGCGCTCGCGCCGCTCGCCTTCCGGACGCGCGACGGCAACACGGTCCTCGTCATCACCGCGGCGACGCCGGCGTTCGGGGTGTACACCCGCCGGGAGTACTTCGCGGCGCCGGGCATCGCGCCGGCCGCATTGATGCGCGCGCCCGCGATGGTCGCGGGGGTCGAGGCGCCGGGCATCGTCCGCGTCACG
>JAUHYN010000970.1 GCA_030426505.1 bacterium
AGCGGTGGAAGACCTCGACGTGCCGCCCCTCGTCGACCACCTGCGTCGACCCGTACAGCTTGCCGTCCATGTCGCCGTACGCCTCGGTGAGCTGACACGCGGCGAAGAGCGCGCCCTGCTCGCCGTGGAGGAACTGCGACAGCATCCACGACAACATCGCGTGCTGCTGTTCCTTCTGTTCGCGCTTGGAGAGCCGCTGGTACTGCGGCACGTGTTGCAGCGGCAGCATGTCCTCGCGGATGAGCTGGAGCGGCGAGTACGGGTCCACTTCGATCGACCAGTCGAGGCCGGTCTCGGCGTCCCACTGCGATTGCTTCGCGGCGGAGTAGAGCTTCGCGAGCTCCGGCTGCTCGCGCTCGTAAGCCCAGTCGAACAACGCGCGGTACGCGGTCGGCATTTGCACGCGCGACTGCTTCTTGCCGCGGCGCTCCACGAGCCCGCGCCACGCCGGACCCAACAGCGTCTTCCAGACGCGCGGGTTCTTCACGCGCGTCGCGTCGCGGACGACGGAGGCGTGATCCAGCAAGTGGTCCATGATCGATTCGACGTTCATCCAGTTCTCCTGAGGAAGAGCGATCGGGCGAGCTCCCGCTGGTGGTCCTCGCCGTTCCAGAGCGTGGCCTGCAAGGACCCCGAAGAGGCTTTCACGAAGGTGGCACTCACGATTTGCAAGAGCGCCGCGCGCACCGAGAGCCCGGGCGGCGTGAAGTCACGGCCCTTGTCCTCGACGAACCGCTCCACCATCTCGAACAGCGGCACGCCGCCTTCGAGGAGCAGCGCTTGGCCGGGCCCCTTGTCGTCGAGGATCTCGCGGAGGATCAGCCGCGCGACACCGGGCCGGCGCCGCACGAAGTCGAAGAAGGCGTCGAGCACACGCTCGACCTGATCCGGGAAGTCTTCTTCGAACGACAGGCTGTGCGCGAGCGCCTGCTCGAGATCTTCGAAGACGTGGCGCACGACGGCGCAGAACAACGCATGCTTGCTGCCGTAGTGATAGAGCAGGGAGCTGCGCCGGATCCCCGCGGCCTTCGCGATGTCCTCGAGCCGCGCGGCGTCGTAGCCGTGCTCCGCGAACGCGTCCTCGGCGGCCTCGAGCAGACGGTCCGTGGTGGCCACCGCGTGGGCCGTGGAGCGAGGGCGTCCCAACACCCCCTTTATCTACTCACGAGTAGATAAAATCAAGCCCCCCGTCGGCGCCGGATTCGGTTAGGTTCCCGGCCAACATGAGCCTCAAGATCGAAGACCGAGAGGTGGGTACGGGCGACGAGGCCGTCGCCGGGCGCACCGTCCACGTGCACTACACCGGGACCCTGGTGGACGGCAGTAAGTTCGATTCGAGCGTGGATCGCGGCCAGCCGTTCTCGTTCCCGCTCGGCGCCGGACGCGTCATCCAGGGCTGGGAGAAGGGCATCGCCGGGATGAAGGTCGGCGGGAAGCGCCGCCTCGAGATCCCGCCCGAGCTCGGCTACGGCGATCGCGGGTTCCCGCCGGTGATCCCCGCCAACAGCACCCTCATCTTCGAGGTCGAGCTCCTCGGCGTCGACTGAAGGCCCTCATGACATCGGACGCGGACGTCGAGCTCGAGTTCTACGAAAAGTTCTTCTTCGGGCCCGGGCTCGAGCCGTATCCGGTCCAGGAGGAGACCATCTCCCGTATCTTCGCGGGCGAGCACGTGCTGGTCACCGTCCCCACGGGCACCGGCAAGACGCTCATGGCGAAGGCCGCGCTCATGCGCGCGCTGTCGACCGGGAAGACGGCGATCTACACCACGCCGCTACGCGCGCTCACCGAGGAGAAGCACCGCGAGCTGTGCGACGACTTCGGCGAGGAGAACGTCGGCTTCGCGACCGGTGACTACAAGATCAACCCGGACGCGCCCATCCAGGTCCTCGTGGCCGAGATCCTCTGGAACCGCATCTTCTCGGACCAGCAGACGCGCCCCGCGGACGTCGTCGTCATGGACGAGGGCCACTACTTCAACGACTTCGAGCGTGGGTATGTATGGGAGCAGTCGATCATCGGGCTGCACCCCGAGACGCAGCTCGTGATCCTCTCCGCGACGATCGGTCTGCCGGAGGCGTTTTGCCAGTGGGTCTACACGACGCGCGGCGAGAAGATGTCGCTGGTCCGCAGCACCGAGCGCAAGGTGCCGCTGTATCACGAGTACCGCGAGGACTACCTCATCGAGGTCGTGAAGCAGCTGTACGCGGACGGTGACTACCCCGCGCTGATCTTCTCGTTCGGCCGCAACCTGTGCTTCGAGCGCGCGCGCCTGCTGAGGAGCTGCCCGCGGTTCGTCACGAAGGAGGAGCAGGCCGAGATCATGGAGCGCGCGGACCGCGTGCTGCTCCCGGGTGGGCTCGGGCCGGAGATGACGAAGATCCTCCAGCACGGGATCGGCGTGCATCACGCGGGCGTGTTGCCCGCGTACCGGAGGCTCGTCGAGGAGCTCACCGCGGATCGCCTCCTCAAGTTCGTCGTGACCACCGAGACGATCGCCGCCGGCATCAACCTGCCGGCGAAGCGCGTCGTCTTCCCGTCGCTGCGCAAATACATTCGAAAGAAGGCGCGGCTGTTGCTGCCCGCCGAGTACCACCAGATGTCGGGGCGCGCCGGGCGGCCGCAGTTCGACACCGAGGGCATCGCGATCACGCTCGCGCCCGAGGAGGTCGTGCAGGAGTTCCGCAAGGAGATCCGCGACCTCAAGAAGCGGGGCGTCACGCCGGACGAGGCCGCGATCAAGAAGAAGTACTACTCACGCGCGAAGACCGACGCGCGCGCGAAGGAGGACGTCACGTGGGACGCCGAGGCGTTCCAGAAGATCGTCGACGGTGAGCCCGCCGCGCTGTCGAGCCGCACGAAGATCACCGCGGAGCAGATCCTCGCGATCGGGTTGCCGGATCTCGAGGAGGTGCGCCTCCCGGGTCAGCGGCTGATCGAGAAGGAGGCCTACGAGGAGGCGGTCCGCGAGTACGAAGCCGCGAAGCGCGCGCGCGAGGCGGCCGAGGCCGAGGGCGCCGAAGAGCTCCCCGAGGTCCCGCCCGAGCCGACGCCGCCCGAGGAGGAGGCGCCGGTGGAGCGGGGCGACGTCCGCAAGAGCCTCGACATCAACGCGGTGATCGATCACCTGCTGCTCCCCGATCACAAGAAGTGGGACGCCCACAAGCGCCTCGCGCAGATCACCAGGAACCTCCAGGCGCTCGAAGTGCTCGACTCGCACGGGCGTCAGATCAACGGCGAGATCATCGGCGAGATCCGTGGTGTCGACGGCGTGTTCGTGTGGTGGGTGCTCGGGCAGGTCGAGCTCACGTACGAGCTCGCGCGCGAGATGATCGAGCTGCTGATCGACCACGACGCCATCCAGCGCATCTTCGACAAGAAGGCGCGGGAGGAGCGGCGCCAGTGGGTGCTCGCGCGCCTCCGCGAGCAGCGCCGCGAGAACCCACTGCTCACGTTCGAGGACGTCGAGGAGCAGTACGACGCGGAGTACCCGCGCGAGCTCTCGCAGATGGAGCTGTACCACCAGACCTTCACCGCGAAGCTCGCGCACCCGGAGCTCCACGGCGGCGTGGTGCAGAAGAAGATCTGGGCGGAGATCGAGGACGGCGACATGACGTTCCTCGACTACGTCAACGAGCACGAGCTCGGTCGGGAAGAGGGGAGCCTCTTCACGTACCTCGCGCGCGTGATGAAGGCGGCGCGGATG
>JAUHYN010000971.1 GCA_030426505.1 bacterium
CGCAGCAGCTTCCCGCTCGCGGTGGGGTCGTAGTCGTCGTCGCCGCTCCATTGGCTCGGGTGATTGCGGATCTGTTTGAAGCGCGTGATGAACTCGAGCACGAGCCCGCGACGCTCGATCCCCGAGGTCTCGCGCAGTCGCCGCGCGAGTGTCTCCACCGATTCCTCGTAGAGCGCGGCCTGCTCGCGCGTCAGCGCGCAGTACACGTCGAGCTCGGTCTTGTCGGGGAGGTCGTCGATGATACGTTTGTCGGTCTTCAGGCGCCGGAGGACGTACGGCTGCACGAGTCGCCGCAGCGGCGCGAAGCCCTCGTCCCGCTTCTTCAGGGCGTCGACGAAGCGCCCGAACTCCGTGGGGCCGCCGAGGAGGTCTCGGTTGAGGAAGTCGAACAGCGACCACAGATCTCCGAGGCGGTTCTCGATCGGCGTACCCGTCAGCGCGAAGCGCCCCGCCGCGTCGAGGCGCTTGACCGCCTGGGCCTGCTTCGTCGCGGCGTTCTTGATCGCTTGGGCCTCGTCGAGGACGAGGAGCCGCCACCGCCGCGCGAAGAACGCGTCGACTCGGCTCACGGTCCCGTAGGTCGTGAGCACGACGTCGGCGTCGCGCGCGAGCGCCTCCTCGAGGTCGCTGTGTTCCGAGCGGTGCGCGACCGTCACTGCGAGCGTGGGCGCGAAGCGTTCCAGCTCCGCGCGCCAGTTGCCGAGGAGCGACGCCGGCGCGACGACGAGGCTCGGATCACCCCGCCCGTCCTCCTTCAGACGCAACAGGAGCGCGATCGTCTGGAGCGTTTTGCCGAGCCCCATGTCGTCGGCGAGGCAGCCGCCCAGTCCGAGCTCGTACAGGAGCGACAACCACGCGAGCCCCTCACGTTGGTACGGACGGAGCGTCGCGGTGAGCGCGGGGCTCACGGCGTCCAGAGGGACCGCCGTCGGGTTGCGGAGTCGACGGAGCGTCTCTTCGAGCCACGGACCCGCGACGACACGCGCGCTCGTCTGCGCGTCATCGACCCCCGACAGCAGGCGAATGCCCTCCGCGAAGGTGACCTCGCCGTCGCGAGCGCGGCGCTCCCACGCATCGAGCGTCGCGCGGAGCGCCGCCGGATCGACCTCGACCCAGCGGCCGCGGATCCACGCGAGGCGATGCCCTCCGCGGAGGAGCGTCTTCTTCTCGACGGCCGTGAGCGGTTCTCCGTCGACCGCGAGCGACGCGTCGAAGTCGAGGAGCCCACCCGCGCCGAGCGAGGTCTCGGAGGCGCCGACGCGGACCTCCACGCTGGGGCGGCGCGGCCGCTTGCCCTGCCAGGTCTTCGGCAGGCGGAGCATCACGCCGGTGCCGGCCAGCTCCTCGGCCTCCGCGAGGAATGCGAGCACGTCGTCGGCCGTCCACGCGAGCGGATGGAAGATCTCGCCCGACGCGACGAGCGCCGCGACGATCGGGCTCCGTTCGCCGGCGCGGCGGACGGGCGCGAGCAACCGCGCGAGCCCGTCGCGATCGTCGCCGAGCTCCTTCAGCGCGCGCGCGAGCGGCGCGTGTCGCGCGCCGCCGTCCGCGCTGCGACGCCGGGTGTACGTCGCCATGAATGCGAAGGGGCGTTCATCGTCGTCCCGGTTCTCCGCGATGTGGAGCCAGACGCGCCCGACCGCGTGCCACCCGCCGCCGGCGTCCGTGAGGAACGCGGCGAGGTCGTCGCCCCCTTCCAGCGCGGCGGCGACGACGTGGAGCATCGCGCGGTGGGCGCGGACCACGACGTCGTCGACGAGGTACTCGCCGCCCTGCATCGGCGGCGCCTCGATCGCCAGCCGCTCGGCAGACGCAGGCGGAGGCAGATCGCGGACGTCGCGCGGCGTCGTGTCGTGTTCGGGGAGGCTGCACAGCGTGAGCAGGACGTCCTCGGCGATGCGACGCCCCCACGCGAGCGACGGCGTGAGCTCGGTGCGCGCCTCGCGCGTGGCGAGGTGTAACAGACCGTGGGCCTCCGACTCCGCGAACGCCGCGTCGATGCGGTCGGCGGCGTCGACGTCGACGCCCTCCTCGGTATCGATCGAGTCCGATCCCGCGTGGAGGCGCAGGCGTCCGGCGGGCGTGACGGCGAGGCCCAACGGCCTCGAGGGCGATCGAGGGGGCATCCGGGGGTGACGCTCCGAGCGCCTTCTCGGTAGGCGGTCGCCTCGGGTCAACCGGTTCGTGCGCGCTCGACGAGCGAGCGCGTGTGCCGCCCGTCGACCCGGTGGCGACACCCGACCCGCATCTCGAGAGACGCCCGGTGGAGGGTGACCTTCGCCCTCGTCGCCGGCTTCGTGCTGATGATGGCGTTGGACGTGATGCTGGAGTGAGCGCCGCATCCTGGACTCGGGGCGCTCAGCTATCGACCGGCGCCGGATCCCCGTGCCGCCCATACGGGCACAGCCGCCAACGCGCGATGCGCTGGTGAGCCGATAACCAATTCAAAACAGTCGCTTGGGTGAATTGTATGTCTAAGGTAAAATCTTTTTGCTTAGCTGGGTGGCCATGACGTGGGGGTTCTACGGGCGAACGTCCGAGCTGGACGACCTCAGCCGGATTCTCGACCGGCGGCGGTGGTTCTTCGCGCGCATCACCGGTCGACGACGCATCGGCAAAACCACCCTGGTGCAGCGCGCCCTTCGAGCCTCGCGCCGCACCCAGACGTTCTACGTCCAGATTCCGGACTCTGCCCCGGCGGGGGTTCTGTCCGCCGCACACGACGCGATGGACACCTTCGGGCTGCCCGCGGACCTGTACCCGCGCCCGGACAGTCTCCTCGCCCTCGCGCGCACCATCGAGCAACTGTGCGAAGCGGGGTTCGTCGTCGCCCTCGACGAGTTCCGGCACTTCAGCCGCAAGCATGTCGCCGAGTTCACGAGCCATCTGCAGGCCAGCGTGGATCGGCTGTCGGCGAAGGCCGAGCAGGTGGCCGGCGGGCTGATCGTGCTCGGTTCTTTACACGCCGAGCTCGTCGCGCTCCTCGAAGACCGCGACGCGCCGCTCTATAACCGCACGACGGATCAGATCGAGCTGCGCCATCTCGACGTCGGCTCGCTCCTGGCCATCCTCGACGCGCACGCCGACCGCACGCCGGAGCGCTTGCTCTTCCTGTGGAACCTCTTCGAGGGCGTCCCGAAGTTCTATCGGGACGCGTACGAGCAGGGCGTCCTCGACGCCGACCGTCGCGCCGTGTTGGAGCGCATGTTCTTCAGGTCCTCCTCGCCGCTCCGCTCGGAGGCCGAGAACTGGTTCCTCAGCGAGCTGCGCGGGCGCTACGACGTCGTGCTGAAGTTCGTGGCGCGCCATCCGGGCTGTTCGAACCGCGACATCGAGAACCACGTCCGCGACATGAGCCCGAGCAACGCGGAGCAAGTGGGCGGGTACATCAAGATCCTGACGGATCGGTACCAGATGCTCGAGCGTCGGCTGCCCATCCTGTCGAAGCGAAGCGCGCGTCGAGGGCGCTACTACATCCGCGACAACTTCTTGCGGAGCTGGCTGGCGGCCTTGCACAGCCCCGCGTCGGCGATCAGCTTCCGCCCCGAGTCGGTGCTGGTCGCGCAGGCCGACGAGAAGCTCCAGGACGCAGAGGGGCATGGCCTGGAGCGACTCGCGGCCCAACTCTACGAGGAGCGGAGCCGCAAGGCGGTGGGCGATTTCGCGCTCACCCACCGTATCGACGGGTACTGGCACCGCGGTGA
>JAUHYN010000972.1 GCA_030426505.1 bacterium
AGCTCCCCGAGCCCTTCCCGCGCATGACCTACGACGAGGCGATGCGCCGCTTCGGGAGCGACAAGCCGGACCTCCGCTTCGGCCTCGAGCACGTCGTCCTCACGGACCTCGTGAAGGCCCACCCGCAAGGTGGCTTGCCGCTCTTCGAGCAGGCGGTCGCGCAGGGCGGTATGGTCAAGGCGATGGTCGTCCCCGGTGACCACAAGCTGTCGCGCTCCGAGGTCGACAAGCTCGAGAGCAAGGCGAAGGAGGTCGGCGCGAAGGGCCTCGGCCGCGCGAAGGTCGCCGACGACGGCAGCTGGACGCAGTCGCCGTTCGCGAAGACCGTCGAGGAGACCGTCCGCCTCGCGATCAACGAGGCCGTCGGCGCGAAGCCGGGCGACCTCATCATCTTCCAGTTCGGGCCGGAGAAGCTCGTGCAGACGGTGATGAATCACCTGCGCCTCCTCCTCGGGAAGCAGCTCGGCCTCATCGAGAAGGACAAGTGGGCCGTGCTGTGGGTCGTCGAGTTCCCGCTGTTCGAGCACGACGAGAAGACGAACACGTACGTCGCGGCGCACCACCCGTTCACGTCGCCGCGCGCCGAGGACGTCGACCGCCTCACCACCGACCCGGGCGCGTGTCGCGCGCGCGCGTACGACCTGGTGATCAACGGCAACGAGGTCGCGGGCGGCTCCGTCCGAATCCACGACCCGGTCGTGCAGGCGAAGGTGTTCGACGCGCTGTCGATCTCCGAAGAGGAGCAGCGCGCGAAGTTCGGCTTCCTCCTCGACGCGCTCGCCTACGGCGCGCCGCCGCACGCGGGCATCGCGGGCGGGATGGATCGCCTCGCGATGTTGATCACCGGCGCGACCTCGCTGCGTGACGTCATCCCGTTCCCGAAGACGCAGAAGGGTCAGGACCTCATGACGGGCGCGCCGACCCCGGTCGCCGACGCGCAGCTCGCGGAGCTCGCAGTGAAGTCCCTCGGCCCGAGGAGCTGATCATCTCGGACATCGACGTCGAGGTCGCCGCGCTCGCGGCGTTCCAGGAGAAGATGACGCGCGCGCGCCTCGCGATAGGGGTGCCGTGCATCGTGGTCGGCCTGGTCCTCGGCGTCGTGGGCGGGGTACGCGCCTACCAGGCCGCGATCGACGCCGGCTTCTCGAGCGGCGCCGCGATGACCGTCGCGCTCGCGGGGTTCGCGCCGCCGGTCGCGCTGTTCCTCGTCGGTGGCGTGATCGCTTCGCGTCGGATCACGAACGCGAAGCGCACGCTGTGGGCGGACGGGATCGCCGCGGAGTTCGGCGTCCACCCGCAGCGCCTCCGCGAGATGACCGAAATCTTCGACTGACGGGCGCGAACGTCACGCACGCGCGAGGCGCCGCACGGTCCTCGTGATCACTTCGGTCGTTCGTGCGACCGCCTCGAGCGATACCCACTCGTCGAACGTGTGCGCGACGCGCGCGCGCCCTGGGCCGTAGACGACGACGGCGGCGTCGGTGTGGTGGCGCCACTGTCCCATGTCGCAGCCGTACGGCATCGCGGCGTGCTCGGCCGGCGCGCCGAACACTTCGGCGGAGGCCTCGGTGATCGCGCGGACGAGCGCGTGGTCCGACGGCGTGCGCGCGGCGCGGTACGTGCCGCCGCTCCGCACGAGGCGCGGCGGGTGCGCGGCGAGCCAACCGCCCGCGCGTTCGGCGGCGCGCTCGACGGTGTCGCGGACGCGCTGGTCGGCGTCGGCGATCGACTCGCCCAGCGCGACGCCCACGCGGATCTCCGCGACGAGCGCATCCATCACGGTCGACGCCCACTCGCCGCCGCGAATCACGCCGACGTTGGTGGGGTAGGGCAGTCCGAGCGCCCGCATGAGCGCGTCGCGCTCGCCTTCGTTGAGCTCGCGTTCGGCGACTTCGAGCGCGCGGTGAATCGTCTCGAACGCCGACAGCGCGCTCTCGCCCTCGCGCCGGAAGGCCGCGTGGGCGGGGCGCCCGTCGACCTCGACCCGGTACACGAGCGCGCCCGCGTGCGCGACGACGGCCTTGGGGACGTCGTCGTCGCCAGCGGTCGGTTCGGGGATGACGACGAGGTCGGGTTGCACGCCACGGCGGATGGCGGCGAGCGTGCCGGTGCCGCCGTCCTCCTCTCCGGGCACGGCGAGGAAGGTGAGAGCCCCCGCGAAGTCGGGCGCGCGGGCGAACGCTTCGTACACGCCGAGCAGCGCGATGAGGCCGCCCTTCATGTCGGCGGTGCCTCGCCCGTAGAGGCGGTCGCCCTCGATGGCTCCACTGAATGGATCGTGATGCCACGCGCTCGGGTCGCCCGGCGGGACCACGTCGACGTGACCGGTGAGGAGGAAGTGCGGCCCGGGTGTGCTTCCCTCGATCGTCGCGCAGACGACGGGGACATCGTCGCGTTCGACTTCGCGCCCCGGGTAGTCGGGGTCCGCCTCGAGCTCGGCCATCGAGGCGACAAAGGCGTCGACCTCGCCGCCGATGTTCCGCAGCCATGTGGTGAGGAGCGCGATCGCGGCGCCTTCGTCCCCGGTCACCGAGGGGACACGAACCAGCGCGGCGAGGCGTTCGGCGAGCTCCACGCGCCGATGCTCGCGGCCCGGCGCGTTCGCCGCAACCCGGCGTCGTGGTCGGATCCTCGACCGACCCGCGTCAGCGCAACCCTGGACGGCGAGGCGCCGATAAGCGGTACGTGACCCGACGTCTCCGCGCCTCCGACTTCGATCCGCCGGCCCGCACCTTCACGCAGCGCCTCGTCCGCAACATGGGCCAGGACTACGTCCCGCGCGACATCACCGGTCAGCCGATGCAGCGCGCGAACAGTGGCCGCGCGACGGACTACGATCCGCAGCCGAGGACCTTCACGCAGTACCTCGTGAGCCGGATGAACGGCGACGTGTACGAGCGGAAGGGGTAGCCCGGTTTCAGCGGGGTACCAGCGTGAACGCGACGCTGGTGTCCCCGGCGCACGCGAGATCTCTGAGCCGGATGGTCGCCGCGTCCAGCGAATCTGCACCACAGGCGACGATGATGTCGTCGTCGGTGAGGTCCTCGTCGAACATCGCAACGCGGAGTTCACTGCCTGCGACAAGCTCGATGTCGAAGGCCTCGTCGAAGCTCGCGCTGAACACGTCCTGTCTCGTCGACGTACGACCGAGTTCGGCGCCGTTCACGAGTATGACGAGGAACGGGTCGGGAGCACCGCACGCGGCATCCCAGCACTCGCCGTTGTCATCTCGCTGCGCAATCGTCACGTCGCCTACGGTCAGCGTGTAGAAACGCGGGAAAGCGGCTTCGCAAGTCGTTCCGATACAGATCGTCTCGCCCGAACAGCTGTCCGGATCGGCGGCGCTGCACGGAGGTGGCCCACATGTCCCGCTCGCCGAACAGATCGCGCCACCGACACACGAACCGCCGTTCGAACTCGTACAGAGCGCGCCGGCGATGGTCTGTCCACACGAAGCGGAGGTGTTGAGGCACGTCGCCGTCGAGACCGGCGGGAGATTTGTCCCGTCGTCGTCGCCGTCACCACCGCCTCCGCACGCAATGAGCGTTGCGATCATGAGAGTCGTAGTCGATGAGATTCGAAGTGACATCCCGCGGGTATATCCACGCGTTCGGGGTCGAACCAGGCACCGCAGCGTTGATGAGTTCGATTAGTGAATTCTCAACGGTATTCTTCGAATTTGTTCGGACGATGAGTTTCGACG
>JAUHYN010000973.1 GCA_030426505.1 bacterium
GTAGAAGCGATTGACGTCGCGGATGAGGTACCGGTCCTGACCGGGGGCCAGCTGGATCTCGTACGCGTGGTAGACGTTGCGCGCGGTCAGGTTGACGCCCTGACCCCGCGCGTCGGGCGCCGCCCACAGGAGCAGGGCCACCACCCCGCCGACGACCGTCGCGCGCCGCACGGGACGTCCGGTAACACCCCGTCGAGTCCGTTCGCAAGCGGTATGCGTCCGTGCTAGGAGCCCTTCTTCCGTTGCTTCCCATCCGGGACATCAATCCGCGGGTTCGGGTTCCGGTCGTGAACTACCTGCTCCTGGCGCTGACGGGGGCGGTGTTCCTGTTCCAGGTGAGCCTGGGCGACGAGGCGACCACGCTGGTCGACCAGCTCGCGTTCGTCCCGTTGAAGCTCCACGACGCGCTCGGCGCCCAGGACTCCGCCGCGCTGTGGCTGTGCCTGCAAGCCGCGTTGACGTCGATGGTCCTCCACGCGGGCTGGTTCCACATCATCGGGAACCTGCTCTACTTGCGGGCCTTCGGGGACAACGTCGAGGATCGCTTCAACCACGCCCTCTACTTCGCGTTCTACGTGGTGGCGGGGCTCGCGGGCACCGCGGGGCAGTACCTCGCGGATCCGACCTCGCCGACCCCGCTGATCGGCGCCTCCGGAGCGATCGCGGGCGTGCTCGGCGCGTACATCGTGCTGTTCCCGGCGGCGCGGGTGGTGACGCTGTTCCCGATCTTCATCTTCCTCACGTTCATCGAGGTCCCCGCGTTCGTGTTCCTGGGGATCTGGGCGCTCCAGCAGCTGCTGAACGGCTACCTCACCATCACGGACGGCCTGCAGGCCGAGGGCGGCGTGGCCTGGTTCGCGCACCTCGGGGGCTTCGCGTTCGGCGTGGCCGTGGGGGCGGCGTCGCGGATCGTGCGACGCGTCCGGAAGAAGCGACGCACGTAGCGTGGCTGCATCCTCGCGGTGCGCGCGTTGACTCGGCGACCGATGGATTCGACGATCCCGCGTCGCCTCCCGGCGACGAGGGGGGCGGATGAACGACTCGGGGGTTCGGGTGATCTGCGCGATCGCCTTCGTCGGCGCGTGCGCCGGCTGTTTGGGGGACGACGACGACACACCGTCGGTGCGCGACGCGGGCGTGGTGCGCGACGCGGGGCCCGAGCGCGACGCGGGCCCGGATCCCTTCGCCGGGTGTTCGATCCCGTGCGACGGCGCGGTCGACGCGCCCGACTGCGACTTCGACGACGCCATCCCGATCGAGGTCACCGTCCAGGGGACGAACCCCTGCCAGACCCGCTCGGACTTCGACCGCTTCTCGTGGCGCTCGTTCTTGCGTATGGCCCAACCCCCCGGCGGCGGTGGGCCGCTGTGGACGACGGACGAATGGGTCTCTTCGATCGATCTGCTCCGCCAGAACCCGACGCCGCCCGCGATGCCGTCGCGGTTCACGCCCCAGGTCTGCATCGACGCGGTCCCGAACGCGACGACGTACCGGGTGCTCGAGCAGGTCGGGAAGGTCAACGACAGCGTCTTCGAGGCGGGGCAGCCGGGCTCCACGCCGGGGATGACTGGCCTGAGCAACGACCCGGTGATCGCGTTCAACGGATCGTTCGTGCGCTACGAGATCGTGATCAGCCCGAGCTGGTACGAGGCCGTCGTCGCGCGCGGGTACAACCACGTGCCGACGTCGTCGGCGGCGCCGATCGTCGCGAACTGCGCGACGTCGTCGGATCCATGGGGCGCGGTCGATCTCAAGCTCGCGTGGATGGACGTCACCGACGAGACCGCGCGGGCCGGGAGTGATCCCGAGCTCGCGGCGTGGCTCGAGACCTTCCACCGCGAACAGCTCTTGGTCGTGAATCCGGCGAGCGCGACCGTGACGAGCACCGACACGTGCAGCCTCCGCACGATGGCGCTGATCGGCGCGCACCTCGTCCGCAAGACGACGCAGCAGCCCGGGTGGGTGTGGGCGACGTTCGAGCACGTGGCGAACGCGCCGGACTGCCTCGCGCCCCCGGCCGCGGGCGGCGGGATGCGCTCGAGCGATCCGTCGAAGGCGTGCCCGGCCGCCGCGCAGGACTACAACCTCTACCCCGCGTCGTGCAGCGACGGCGACGCGTGCGCCGAGTGTAACACGCCGCCCGCGCCGAACGGTGCGGGGACGATGTGTACCGCGGGCGGCGACGCGATGACGCCGGGGAGCGGGTACTGCGTGGACGCCGCGCCGGCCGCGACGAGCGGGCGCTCGAAGATCTGCCGGCAGTTCCCCGTGGATCGCTGCTACCCGGAGGCGCAAGCGTGGAACGAGGCGTGCCGCGCGGCGACCTTGGTCGGCGCGGTGTGGAAGAACTACGAGCTGATCGCCACGCAGTGGGTCTCGCACGACGAGACTTATACTGAGTGTACGCCGGCCCCGAACGCCTTCAGCAAGATCCCGGGGACGACGGACAACGTGTTCCCCACGAAGGTGAGCCCGCAGCTCGGCGTGCCCGGGTCGTCGGACATGAACCCGAGCGGGACGCGCCCGTTCCTCGGCAACACGTCGATGGAGAGCTACGAGCGATCGAACTGCGCGAGCTGCCACGCCAAGGCCGGGTACCCGCCCGGGATGCCGGGCATGACGCCGACGGACATGAGCTGGTGGCTGCAGGTCGAGGTCAGCAAGGCGGCACAACCGTAGAGGAGCCCGCAGCGAATAGCTTCCAGTCCGCAGCAAGATCTCTCGAGCGCATCCGGCGCTGAACCGTCGCACCGAGGAGCTGCCCGCTGGTCGCTGAAAGCTAGTTCATCGCGTGGTGTGGTCGCGGGCGTACTGCATGAGGTTCTCGAGGTAGTCCGCGAATGGTGGGCACCGGATGCCCGTGCCCACGAGGATCTCGCTGGTCTGCGCCGAGTTGTAGAACGCCATCTGGTTCAGATAGTCGATCGCCTCGCTGTGGACGGACGCGACGCGCTCGAGGCCCGGGATCTTGAGCAGCGCCTTCGTGAGGTTCGGTGAGACGGTGCGCTTCGGGATCGGCTTGCCGGCGTGCTCCGCGACGAGCTCGTAGACGCGGCGCGCGGGGAGGGGGTTCGGATCCACCACGTGAAAGGTCGCGCCGATGCTCGCGGGGGCGCTGACGATCGCGTGGACGGCGTCGACGACGTAGTCGACCGGGACGAGGTTCATCGGCGCGCGCCCGTCGTTCTTCAGCGGGATCGGGACGGACACCGGCGACGACACCAACATCATCGCGAGGTGGTAGACGCTGTCGAAGCGATCGATCGCGCCGGTGCGTGAGTCGCCGACGACGGCCCCGGGGCGGATCACCGTGCACGGGAGGCGCTTCTTCGCGCGCTCCACGAGGACCTCGGCCTGGTACTTCGTGGCCTCGTACGTGTTCTTGAAGCGCTGCCCCTCCTCGAGCTCGTCTTCGAGGATCACGCCGGTGCGGTCGCCGCTGACGTAGGCGCTGGAGAAGTGGACGAGGCGCTCGAGCTTCGTCGCGGACTCCGCGAGCGTGAGGACGTTCGCGGTGCCGCGCACGTTCACGCGCTCCGCTTGGTTGCGGTCGAGGCCGAGCGCATGCACCGCGGCGAGGTGATAGATCTCCGTGGTCCGCGAGGTGATCGCGCGGAACTCGGCGCCGGAGAGACCGAGGTCCATCGCTGTGACGTCGCCGGAGACGATCGCGACGCGGTCGTGGACCATGAGGTCGCCGG
>JAUHYN010000974.1 GCA_030426505.1 bacterium
ATGGCGCCGGAGCAGGTGTTCGGCGAAGCGACCGACCAACGCACCGACGTGTACCTCGCCGGCATGATCCTCTGGGAGCTCGCGACGCAGGAGCCGTACGTGAAGACCGCGGACGGCGCGAACCGCGTCCTCGCCTGCGCGCAACCCGTCTTTCGCGCGGCGTCGTCCGTGCGGCCGGAGCTCCCCGAAGCGCTCGACGCGATCCTCGCGACCGCGCTCGCGCACGATCCCGCCAACCGCTACCCGAACGCGCGCGCGTTCGAGCGCGCCCTCGAGCGCATCGCCCACGAGCGCAAGTCGCCGGGCGCGGCGTGGTTCCTCGCGGGCCAACTGCTGTGGGAGGAGCTCGCCGCCTCCAAGAGCGAAGTCACGGATCTCGGGCGCCTCGATCTCCCGCGCACCGCGCTCACGCCCCGCCCCACGCCGCGGCCCTCGGAGGGGCTGAGCCACGAGCCCACCAACGAGGGGACGCCAGCGCTCCTCGCCACGCCCTCGATCGCCTACGCGCCGCGACGGCGCACGGGGCGCGTCGCGCTGCAGATCGGGCTCGTCGCGGCGGCGCTCGGCGGCGGGATGGTCCTGCAGAACGAGCTGAGTAGCTCGAACGCCGCGCCCGCCCCGGTGACGCCGACCGCGTCGGTCACGCCCGCGCCCACCGCGGCGCCGGGCGTCACCCCGCGGGAAGTGGAAGAAGAACCGGAGGCTCCGCCGGTCGAGGTCGCGAGGCCCGAGCCGCCGCCGAAGCGCCGCGCTCCGCCTCGGCGCAACGTCCGGCGCCCCGAACCAGAGCCCGCGCCGCCGCCCGTGGTCGCGCCGCCTCCCGCGATCGCTCCGGCGCGAGATCTCCCCCAGGCCACGAAGCGCTTGCTCGGCCGCGCGCGTCGGCTGTCGGACGGCGCCAAGAGCGGCGCGCTCGTCGCGGACATCAACAACCTCTTCACGTACCAGGGCCGCCGCGACGCGTGGGCCCGCGAGCTCGACCGGCTCGAACGCGAGGTCGAGGCGCTCGAGCGCGAAGCGTCGCGCTGAGCTCCCGACGCGCTCCGCGCGGAACTCCTGGCTGTTCGCTGTCCGCTGTTCGCTGACAGCTGGCCTACGACGTCCGTCCGACCCCCGCCGAATTCGGGAACTCCGGGCGCCGGACGGGTATCGATGTCGGCGGATGCGTGCCGCCCCGTTCTTCGTCCTCACGCTGCTCTTCACGTTCGGGCTCCAGCTCCCCGCGGTCCTCGCGAAGGCCGGCGCGATCGACGTCCCGTTCGAGTCGCTCGTCCCGCTCGCGGGGCTCGGGGGCTTCGGCCCGCTCGTCGCGGCCGTCGTACTCACGTGGCGCGCGCCCGACGAGCGCGTGGCGGCGCTCTTCGCCGGGCTGCGTCCTCGGATCGCGAAGTGGCCGTGGTACGCGATCGGGATCGCGAGCTCGGCGGTGCTGCTCGTGATCGGGAGCGTGGTGTTCGATCTCTTCGGCGCGTGGGGCGATCGACCGCGCTTCTTTCCGCCGGTGCTCCCGCAACACGTGGTCGCAGCGCTGCTGGTCCCGCTCGTCGAGGAGATCGGGTGGCGCGGCTACGCGCTCCCGAGGATGCAGCGCACCGGGCGCCTGCGCGCGGCGATCGTCCTCGGCGTGGTGTGGGCGATCTGGCACGTGATGATGTTCGTGCTGACCGACTTCTCGCTCGGCGAGATCGCGCTCGGCCTCCCGCTCTTGGTCGGCGCGAGCGTCGTCTACAGCTGGCTCTACAACCGCACCGGCCAGCACCTGCTCACGGTCGTCCTCGCGCACGTCGGCGCGCACCTCTCGAACCCGCACCGTGCGATGCCTGACGACGCCGTGCCGTACGTCGCGGTCACGATCATGTGGGTCGTCGCGGCGGTCGCGGTCGTGGTGTTCGATCGCGACGCGTGGCGCGCGCCCGCCCCTCAGCGGTGATAGGCTCGCCGCCGTCAAATGCGACGTTGGATTTGGATCGCGGCGCTCACCGCGCTCGCGTGCGGCGGTGGCGCCGACGGCGGCGCGTGTTTCGAGGACTCGGACTGCCCGAGCGCGCAGACCTGCGTGGTCGATGTCCCGACCGGCGTCACCGTTTGCCTCGAACCCTGCGCCGAAGACGGCACGTGCTCCGACGGCCGCGCCTGCAACGACTACCCGCCGAAGGAAGTCACCGTCCAAGGCGTGCTCCGGCTGTGCGGGCGCCCGTGATGCGTCGTTTCGCGATCGCGATGTCCGCCGCCCTCCTCGGCTGCGCGACGGCGCAGGGCCGCGCGTACGAGCGCGCGGAGCTCGCGTCGTTACCGCTGCGCTCGGTCGCGATCCACGTCGCGTCCGCCGCGCCGACCGAGTCCGGGCCGCAGCTCGCGATCGATCCGCTCCCGCCGATCACGCACACCGCGACGCTCGCGCTCGCAACGACGGACGAAGCGACCCGCGCGGCGCTCGCCGACGCCGTGCGCGCAGAGCTCGAGGCCAAGGGCTACGCGGTCGACGCACTCGACGCCGGGTCGGTCGCGGAAACGAGGAGCGAAGCCGACGTCGTCCTCGCGGTGCGCGTGCAGCCGGTCGATCGCTTCTTCGTCTCGACGTGGTCCGACGAAGAGCGCGAGCGCGCCCGGCTCGCGGTGAGCACGCAGCGCCCACCGATGGGGCCGCGCGTGGGGCGCCTGATGGTCGGACAAGCGTACGCGTTCGATCGCCGCACCGGGCTGCGCCTGTGGAGCCGCGACGCGATCGATCTCCCGGACGACGGGTGGCTCCACCCCGACTCCGCGCTCCTCGCTTACGGCGTGGTGGGCGCGCGCCCGCCCGAGCGCCTCGCGGTGGAGGCCGCGCGGGCGTTCGTCGCAGAGACGTTCGCGTCGTTCCCCGCGGCGCGGGCGGGCGACAAACGGACGCGCGCCGCGCTCGACGCGATCGATCCCGAAGTGGACGCCGCGATGCTCGCGAAGGTGGATCGCACCCGCTGGCAGATCGGCGTCGACACGGGATGGAGCTTCGACACGATCGAGACGCGCGTCGAGGGTATCGGCGATGGCGTGTCGATCGACGAACGCGCGATCGCGCCGGCCGGGACGTTTCGCGTCACGCCGCGCTTCGACGTCCGCTTCCCGGGCGGCGTCACGATCGGCGCGGGCCTCGCGCTCGGGATCGCGCCGGGATCGTTCGGGCGAGGCTACGTGGTCGGCGACCGCGGCGTGCGTGTGGCGTTCAGCGCGCCGGAACACATCGGCCTGCGCGCGGCCGTCGCGTACGATCGATACCTGTCGCCGTCGCTGCACGTCCGCCCCGGCGTCGGGTTCTTCATCGACGGGTGGCGCCTCGGCGCCGATCCTCGCGGCGTGGTCGAGGGTGACGCGGTCGCGCGCATCGGCGCGCTCGCGGAGCTCGCGGTCCTCTACGACGTCGCCGACGCCTTCTTCGTCCTCGGCGGCGCGCGCGGCCGCGCGGGCGCGGTGCCCCGCGGGTCGTTGTCGCTCGGGCTCGAGGGGTTCGTGGGGATCGGCGTGGCGCCCTGAGGGCGCCGAGTCAGGCCGCTTCGGCGGGGTGTCGGGACTCGAGCTCACGCGCGAGCTGCAGGTACGACTGGGAGCCCCGGCTCGCGATGTCGTAGAGCAGGCAGGGCTGGCCGAAGGACGGCGCCTCCGACAGGCGGATGTTCCGCGGGATCATCGTCTCGAAGACCTTGTCGGAAGTAGCCGCGGACC
>JAUHYN010000975.1 GCA_030426505.1 bacterium
CCCGGTCATCGGCCGCGACGAAGAGATCCGCCGCACCGTCCAGGTGCTGTCGATGCGGCGCAAGAACAACCCAGTCCTGATCGGCGAGCCCGGCGTGGGCAAGACCGCGATCGTCGAGGGCATCGCGCAGCGCATCGTGGCGAACGACGTCCCCGAGTCGCTGCGGAACCGGCGCCTCCTCACGCTCGATCTCGGCGCGCTGATCGCCGGCGCGAAGTACCGCGGTGAGTTCGAAGAGCGGCTGAAGGCCGTGCTCAAGGAGATCACTTCGAGCGACGGGCGCATCATCCTGTTCATCGACGAGATCCACACGCTGGTCGGCGCGGGCGCGTCGGAGGGCTCGATGGACGCGTCGAACATGCTGAAGCCGGCGCTCGCGCGCGGCGATCTGCACTGCATCGGCGCGACGACGATCGCCGAGTACCGCAAACACATCGAGAAAGACGCGGCGCTCGAGCGTCGCTTCCAGCCGGTGATGGTGGAGCCGCCGAGCATCGAGGAGACCATCGCGATCCTGCGCGGGCTCCAAGAGCGCTACGAGGTCCACCACAAGATCCGGATCCGCGACAACGCGCTCGTCGCCGCTGCGACGCTGTCGGACCGCTACATCGCCGACCGCTTCCTCCCGGACAAGGCGATCGATCTGATCGACGAGGCCGCGAGCTCGGTGCGCATCGAGATCGACTCGCTCCCGAAACCGATCGACGAGATCGAACGGAAGATCGTGCAGCTCACGATCGAGAAGGCCGCGCTCGAGAAGGACAAGGCGAGCAAGGAGCGCCTCGTCGAAGTCGAGCGCGAGGTCGGCGAACTCGAAGAGAAGGCGCGCACGATGAAGGCGCGGTGGCAGGCCGAGAAGTCGACGCTCACCGAGATCGCCTCGACGAAGGAGCGCATCGAAGAGCTCAAGAGCGAAGAGGAGCTCGCGACCCGTCGCGGCGACCTCGGTCGCGTGGGCGAGATCCGCTACGGCCTGTTGCCCCAGGCGCAGGAGAAGTTGAAGGCGGCCGAGGCACGGCACGCGGAGGTCGTGAAGGGCGGGGCGTCGTTCCTCCGCGAGGAGGTCACCGAGCGCGAGATCGCGGAGGTCGTCGCGCGGTGGACGCAGATCCCCGTCTCCAAGATGCTCGAGGCCGAGAGCGATCGGCTCACGCGCATGGAGGCCGAGCTGCACCAGCGCGTCATCGGGCAGGACGAAGCGGTGCGCTCGGTCGCTCGCGCGGTGCGACGCGCGCGCGCCGGTCTGAAGGATCCGAACCGGCCGATCGGCAACTTCATCTTCCTCGGGCCCACGGGCGTGGGGAAGACGGAGCTCGCCAAGGCGCTCGCGGAGTTCATGTTCAGCGACGAGTCGCGCGTGATTCGCATCGACATGTCGGAGTACATGGAGAAGCACGCGGTCTCGCGGCTCATCGGTTCGCCGCCCGGCTACGTCGGGCACGACGAGGGTGGCTACCTGACGGAGGCGGTGCGCCGCCACCCGTACAGCGTGGTGCTGTTCGACGAGATCGAGAAGGCGCACCCCGAGGTGTTCAACGTATTGCTGCAGGTGCTCGACGACGGGCGCCTCACGGACGGCAAGGGCCGCACCGTGAACATGTCGAACACGATCGTGATCATGACGTCGAACCTCGGCTCGGAGCTGATCCAGAGCGAGGGCGACCGGGAGCAGATCGTCCGGCGGATCAACGACGTGCTCGCGCGCTCGTTCAAGCCGGAGTTCCTCAACCGGATCGACGACACGATCATCTTCCACCGCCTCACCGCGGAGGAGGTGCAGCGGATCGTTCCGATTCAGCTCGAGCAGGTGCGCGGTCGCCTCGCGGATCGCGGGGTCGCTCTCGAGGTGAGCGACGCGGCCGTCGAGCGCCTCGGGCAGCTCGGCTACGATCCGCAGTTCGGCGCGCGGCCGCTGCGGCGCGTGATCCAGACCGAGGTCGTGGACCCGCTGGCCATGGCGCTCATCGCGGGCGCCGGCGACGACCACCGCGTGGCGCGCGTGGACGTCGCCGACGGCGCGCTGACCGTCGAGCTCGCCTAGCAGCTTTCAGCTTTCAGTCGCCAGCCGGCAGCCTCGGTGCGAGCGCTTCGGAGCAGGGCGTCGCGCAGGAGATCTTGCTGCGTTCTGGTGGCTGTTCGCTGCGGGCTCGGCGGGCTCGTCGGGTGCGAGCGCTCCTGGTCGGGGCGTCGCGCAGGAGATCTCGCTGCGTTCTGGTGGCGGTTCGCTGCCGACTCCCCTGGACGCGGAACGCGCGGTGCGGACACTTCACGAATCACGAGTCCTCACGCCTGCCCCGCCCACGGTTTTGCTCCGGCCGACGCCGCGCGCTGTCCGCGCTGCGATCAAGACCTCCTCGTCCTCGCCGATCCGGACGACCTCGCCACGCTGAGCGACGTCGCGGATCGGCGCGTGCGGCGGCGGGAGGTCCTCGGGATCCTGGTCGTCGCGGTCTACTACGCGAGTACGATCTTCCTGATGTTCCCGCTGCACGACCTCCTCGACGACGTCGTGCCCCTGTGGCCCGTGGCGCTGCCGGCCACGCTCTACGGCCTCACCCGGCTCGTCGCGTTCGTCGCGCGGCGGCCGGCGGTCGCGCGCCTCGACTGGATCGTGCGCGCCGACGCGCGCCGCGCGATGCGCCGCGCCACGCTGTCGTTCTTCGCCTCCCTCACCGGCGTCCTGGTCGTGGGCGCGTTCGTCGCGTTCGCCGCGCTCGAACACCTGAAGATGCAGGCGGCGTTTCTCCCCGGCGACCCGATCGCCCCCGACCGGTGGTGGACGTACTTCTCGTACGCGTTCTTCCACGTCGACGCGTCGCACCTCGCCCAGAACGTCGTGGGCCTGATCGTGTTCGGCGGCGCGCTGCACGCGCGGGTCGGCCCGCGCCGCGCCGATCTCGTGGTGATGTTCGCGATGCCGGCGGCCGCGTTGGCGTCGACGTTCGATGGCCACGTGTGGGCGGTCGGCGCGAGCGGCGTCGTGTCCGCGCTGGCCGGCGCGCTCCTCACGCTCGGACCGTTCGCGCCGCTCCGCGTCCCGCTCTTCGGTTTCTCCGTGCCGACGATCGTGCCGACCGGCTTGGTGGTGCTCGCGCCGCTCGCCGCGGGGCTGTTGCACACCGACGAACCGATCGCGCACTGGGCGCACCTCGGCGGCCTCGCGGTCGGCGTCGTCGTCGGCGCGCTGTTGCGCGCGAAGGACCGGCCCCGCGAGGCGTGGTTCGAGGGCCCCGGCACCGAAGCGCTCGAACGTCTGGATTGACCGAGCGCGCGTCGCGCTTACCTTGAAACGCGATGACGCGACCCCTCTTCGCCGCCCTCGTCCTGTTCGCCGGCCTCACGGCCTGCACGAAGACCCCGACCGAAGCCGGCACCGCGCTCGGTCAGGCCCACGTCGAAGCCATCCAAAAGGACCAGCTCACCTACGAGCGGTTCGAGCGCGACCTCGAAGAGGCGCTCGCCGACTACGAGACCGAGCCCGAGCGCGACGCGTTCACCGACGCCTACTCCGTGTGGATCGGCGAGGCGACCGAGCCCCTTCCGGGCCAGGCCGCGCAGATCCGTCAGCAGTGGTGCCAGGTCGGCACCGCGCCCAACGGCGGCTCGCAGACGTTCGTCGTCAACCTGGACAACTGCGACTGACCGCCGGCCCGGCGCTCACGCCTCGGCGTCGCGCCGCTGCTTACGCCGACTCG
>JAUHYN010000976.1 GCA_030426505.1 bacterium
CCCGGTCGATCTGTTGTAGGAGCGGATCGTGCTAGAAGCCGGCCCCGTGACACGGTCGGGCCGCTGGACGTTCATCGCACTGACCGCCGCGCTGCTGTGGGCGGAGACGAAGGACGCCTTCGCGAACGGCGAGGGGCCGATCGTCGCGGTCTTCGAGATCGAGGACACTTCGCGCCGGAAGAAGCGGCTGATCCGATCGCTGACCGACTACCTCCGCGTGAAGCTCGCCGAGCAAGGGACGGTGCGCGTCGTCGACAAGAGCGAGCAGAACCGGCAGCTCAAGTCGCTCATCAAGCGCGAGAAGAAGAAGTCGTACCGCACGTGCGTGGACGCGTCGTGTCAGATCCCGCTCGGCAAGGAGCTCGCCGCGGACAAGATCCTGCGGTCGCGCCTCACCCGCTTCGGGAGCAACTTCGTCATCACGACGGAGATCGTCGACCTCGCCACCGAGACCTCGGCCGGAGCCGCCTCCGCGAAGAGCGACGGCTCCGCCGAAGGCCTCATGGCCGCCGTCGAAGAGATCGCGAAGGAGCTGATCGTGGTGCTCGTCCCGCCGGCGCCTCCGCCGCCGCCTCCGCCCCCGGTCGTCGCGGAGGCCCCGCCCCCGCCTCCGCCGCCGCCGCCCGCCGTGGCGAAGGTGGAGATGGTCACGCCGCCGCCGAGCGGGTTGGAGATGACGCTGATCATCGGAGGCTGGGCGACGTTCGGCGCGGCGTACATCGCGACGGTGATCACCACGCTCGTCGAGCGTGACATCGCGTACCTCTACTATTCGCTGATCCCCGTCGTGGGGCCGATCTTCGTGGAGTCGACCAAGGTGGAGGCGCTCGGCGAGGAGAAGAACGTCCTCAACTACGTCTACGCGGGCGTGCAGCTCGTCGGCGCGCTCGTCGCGGTGCTCGGCCACGTGCTCGTCGAGACGAAGGAGCCCGTCCCGGCCAGCAGCCTGGAGACGGACGCGGAGACGGTGTCGTTCGACCTGGTGCTCACGCCGAACGGCGTGGGGATCGGCGGGCGGTTCTGACCCGCCCCGCGTTCACCGGGTCCTCAGGTGCGCCTCGGCGCGCTCGAGGTACGGGACCACGAGATCGGCGAACGTCTCGAGGTCGTCGTAGTACAGCCCGGAGATGACCACGTAGACGACCAGCTTTCGCTTCCGCGCGACGAAGACGTTCCCGACCGGGCCGTTTTCGCTATGCATGATCCCGAACGATGACTGCTCGCCCCACCCGAAGGTCCCCTCCTTCTCCACCAGTTCGAGGGACTCGGGCGACGCCTTGAGCATCAACTTCGCCGCGCCCCACTGGGTCGCGTACGTCGCGACGGCGTCCGCCGCCTTGCGCTCGTGGCTGAGGACGTACGTGACGTACGGCGCCTCCTCGCGCGGATCGTCGTAGGTGTAGTCGAGCTCGTAGGAACCATCGAGGTACTCGATGCGCTTCGCCACCTCCATCGCCGGATCCGGCTCGAAGTCCATCCCGTCGGTGAGCGCCGCGACGTCCAACAGCAGCGCGCGCTCCGCCTCGGTCGCGGGCTCCTCGTCCGCGAGCCCGGCCATCAACACGCTCACGCCGACGTTGAGCGCGACGAGCAGGAAGAGCCCCGCGATGATGCCCGCGACGATCTTCCCGCGGTTGTGCTTCGGCTTCGCGGCCGGGGCGTTCACTGCCGCGCCCCGGTGAAGTCGAACGCGCGCGAACAGTTACAGAACGCATCGCTCCACATGTAGAGGACCGTGACCGTCCCCGCGATCGTCGTCTGCGAAGTGAACGAACCGGACAGGCTGTGCCGCACGGACGCCGTCCCGCACGTCGCGTGCGTCTCGGAGCCCATCCACGACAGCGTGATCCGCGGCGGCGTCTGCGCGCGATCCACCGCGCCGGTCATCGTGCGGCTCTGACCGACCACCGCCGCCGTCGCCGTCTGCGTCGTCGTACCGGCCAGATCGATCTGCGCGGTGGGGAACGCGATCTGCGTCCGCGGACAGTTCTGCGCGCCCATGTCCGGGTTCATGATCCAACGCCCGTCGTAGCTCGGCGGCGGCGCGATCGTGACGGTCGTGGTGTCCTCGCCGGTCAGGCCACCGTCGTCCGTGACCGTGAGCGTCACCGTGTACGTGCCGGCCGTCGTGTAGACGTTGGACGCCTGGGGCGTGCTGCCGGAGTTGCCGTCGCCGAAGTCCCACGCGTAGGTCACGATCGGGTCGCCGTCCGGGTCCGCCGAGGCCGTTCCATTGAAGAGAACCGACTCGCCGATCTCGCCCATGCGATCCGGTCCGGCCTCCGCGATGGGCGCGCGGTTGTTCATCGAAGTGCCGACCACGATCGCGCGGGAGGCGCGACCGAGCGCGCCCTCGTCGTCCTCGACCTCGAGGGTCACCGTGAAGCTGCCTTCGCTCGTGTACACGTGCGTCGCCGTGGCGCCCTCCGCGGTACCGCCGTCGCCGAACGTCCACCGCCACGCGACGATCGTCCCGTCCGAGTCCGCGCTCGTGGAGCCGTCGAAGGCGAGCGTCTCGCCCGGCAGCCCGCGCGAGGGCCCGGTGATCGTCGCGGTCGGCATCGCGTTGGTGGGGCCGGTCGCGGTCGTCACCTTCAGCGCCGCGACGTCCTCCGCGCCCCGATCGTCCGTGACGATCAACGTCACGACGTACACGCCCTCGCCTTGCCACGCGTGCTCCACGCGCGCGCCGTCGCCCAGGCTCCCGTCGCCGAAGTCCCACGCGTACGACACGATCGTGCCGTCCGCGTCGCGTGACGCGCCGCCGTCGAGGGTCACTGTCACGCCGGGCCGGGTGACGACGTCGTTCGGGACGATCGCGACCGGCGGCTGGTTCACCACCGTCTCGCCGCCGCTGCACGCGACGAGCGCGAGCAGCGGCCACCACGGAGCGCGGCGCATCAGATCCGATCCCCGGAGAGGTTCCACATCACGGTGCAGAGCGGGAAGCCGGCGATCGAGATCGTCTCGGTCTGCGTGGCCGTGTACGAGGTCCCCGCGAACGTCCCGGAGATCGAGATGGCGTGCTCACCGGTCTGGCTGTCGACGAACAAGCCGGAGATCGAGAAGCTCGGGCCGGTCAGCGTCCCGTTGAGGACGATCGCCGGGCCGCCCGGGGCCTCCGGGTTCGGGATGGTGCCGGTGAGCATCGTCCCGTTCGACGTGAACGTGATCGTGGTGGCCGCGAAGACCGCCTGCATCCCGAGGCACACGCCGGTGCTGGGGTTCGCGACCATCGAGTACTCGCCGTCATAGTTCGGGTTGCCGACGGTGATCGTCGCGGTGTCCGAGCCGGTCAGCCCCATGTCGTCGGTGACGGTGAGCGTCACGCGGAACGTGGCCTCGACGTTGTACGTGTGCGTCGCCATCGACCCGCTCGCCATCGAACCGTCGCCGAAGTTCCAGTCGTAGGTGGCGATGGTGCCGTCGGCGTCGAACGACATGCTGCCGTCGAACATCACGGCCTCGCCGACGTTGACCGTGCGATCCATCCCCGCGCTCGCGACGGGCGCGCGGTTCATCGGCGGCATCCCGATCTCGATCGTGTGCGTGGTCGTGGAGCGCGCGCCGCGATCGTCGGTCACGGCGAGCGTGATCTCGTACGAACCCGGCATCACGAACGTGTGCGAGACCTGCGGCCCCTGCGCGGCCGGGCCGCCGACGCCGAGCACCCACTCGTAGCGATCG
>JAUHYN010000977.1 GCA_030426505.1 bacterium
AGTCGAAGCCCGCGATCGACGGGACGCAGTTGCCGCCCGCGAGGCAGTCGCCCGCGTTCGGGATGCAGATCGCGTGGCACGCCGGCGCCGCGCCGGGCGCCGACTGCGGGCGCGAACAGATCATCCTGCGACCGAGCTCGTCCTCTTTGGCGCACAGCGACTCGAGCGAGCACAGCTCGTTGCGAGCGCGCGGACCGGGATCGATGCACGCGGTCGTGTTCGAGTTCCCGATCGGGTGACAGACCTGACCTCCTGCGCATGGCTCCTCGTTCCGCCGATAGATCTCACAGATGGTGAAGCAGATCCCGGCGCCGTTGAAGACCTCGCACGTCCGACCCACGCCGCAGGAGCCCGGCGACGTGTCGCAGACGCCCTCCGAGCACACCCCGCCGCGCGCGGTGGACCAGCACGTCTTGCCCTCCTCGACGCACTCCTGGGCGATCTCCGCGCTCGCCTCCGGCAGCGCGTAGCTCTTGGGCGTACACGTGGGCAGGCAGCGTGGGCCCGTGTCGTTCACGTCCTGGCAGATCGCCGTGCCCTGACAGAGCGGGTCGCCGCCGGGCGGCTCCGTGTCCGTCGCGCACGCCTTGAAGTCGTCGACCGACGCGCGCGGCACACACGATCCCTTGCTCGTGCGACAGACGTGTTGGTCGTCGCAGGGGCAGGGGAGGTCGCTCACGTCCTCGAAGTCGAGCGCGAGCGAACACGACGACGACGCGAGCGCGAACAGCATCCAGCGCGCAGCCTTCAAAACACACCTCCCACCGACATCAGCGCGCCCCCGTCGATCGGCAGCACCCCGACGCGCGGACCCCCCGTCACCTGCGACGTGTCCGGCGCGCGGTTCGCGTCGATCAGGAGGATGACGATGCCGCCCGCCGCGATCGCGCTCCCGGCGATCCACGTGACGTCCGAGATCAGCGCGTTGCGCTTCCCGCGGTTCTGCAGCGCCTCGAGGTCGGGGCTGAGCTGCGACGTCTCGCGGAAGTCCGAGTGGACCGTGGTGGCGAGGATGCCGAACACGATCCCGGTGATCACCGCGGCCGTGCCCACGCCGACCATCGTCCAGCCGAGGTAGACCTCGCTCGGCGTGGGGCGCTCGGTCACGAGCTGGTTCGGTGCGCCGTAGCCGGGCGCGCTCCCCGTGCCGCCGTTGCCGCTGCCGGGCGAGGTCCCGCCGCTCAACCCGAAGGCGCCGCCGCCGTTCGGATCCGAGGTCCCGCCGGACGTCGTCGGATCCGTGCCGGCCGGGGCGCCGGTCTGCACCGCGACGAGCAGGCGATCGAGGAACGCGTCGAGGTCCGCGTCGAACGTGTTGCCCTCGACCGCGAGCACCGTGCGCTCCGTCGCGATGCGCGTGCCCGTCGCGCCGTCGAACACGCCGCCGGTGAAGGTGGCGTCGCGGCCGGACTGCGTGACCGTCACGAACAACAAGACGTCCGCCACGAGCGTGCGCGTGATCTGACGGAGCGCGCCGCCCATCCCTTCGTCGCGAACCTCCTCCGCCGCGCGCGCGGCGAGGTCGCGCAGCTCGGGCCCGCGCTTGATGCTGCGCAGGCGCGTCTGCGAAGTGATGCGCTGGTTCGGCGAGACGTCGAGCGGCGCGCCGTGGACCGTGTATCCGAGCTTCTCGATCCTCAGGTAGTGCGTGCCCGCGAGGAGGCCGTCGAGCTCGAATGGGGTCGTGCCCTCGAAGCGGCCGTCGATGAACACCGCGGCGTAGGGCGGCGTGGAGTAGATCTCGACGTTGCCCGTCGGGTTCGCGTCGATGCGCGCCGACGCCCGCTCGAACACCTGCACGACCGTCGGCGGGAAGCCGTCCATGTGGAAGCTCGGGTTGACCGTGAGCAGCTCGACGAACGTGCTCTCGCCCTCATCCGCGGAGCCGCGCAACACGAGCGCCGCGCCGAGGTAGAGGAGGGCGTTCTGCAGCTCTTCGAGGTCGCCGAGGAGCGGCCCGGTCTGTTGGTAGAGGCTGACGGCCTGGCCGAGGCGCGCGATCGCGTCGTCGAGTTTGAGCGCGTCGTACGCGCGGCGGCCGTCGGCGAGCGCGGCGCGCGCGCGCTCGGGGGTCTCCTCCTCGCGCGTGCGCGGATCGCCGGACAGCACGCGCCCGGGATCGATCAGGCGGAGGTCGCGCTCGGCGGCGATCCGGGTCCTCAGCCGCGCGTTCGCGACGGACGCGGCCTTCTGCCCCGACGGATCGCGCGCGACGGCGAAGACCGCGGTCGCCCGCAGCTCACCGGCGGCGTCGGCGAGGTCGGGGGTGAAGATCAGCCCCAGCGCGAGGGCTGCGGCGGATCGATGGTGGGCGCGCGTGGGCGCGTTCTGCCCGGTGGGCCATCCTGGCGTCTGTTCCATTGCGATTCAGCGGACTTGCCCAATCTACCACCCACACCGCCACACCGGCTACCATGGGGCCCGTGCGCCCCCCCGCCGCCTGGGTCGCCGTCGCGGCCCTGATGTTCGTCTCTTCCGCCGAGGCGCGCCCGCTCACGATGCGGGCCGCCGAGCGCGCCATCGATCTCGCCTTCCACGCCGAGATCGCGGGCGATCTCGCGGGCGGCCGCGCCGCGCTCGAGCGTATCCTCGCCGAAGCCAACGAGCCGGAGGACATCGCCGCCCGGCAGCGCATCACGCAGTGGCTCCAGCGCAGCGACGTGCGCAAGGCGGCCTTCGCGAAACACGGCAAGACCGCGGAGGGTTACGCGGCCGCGTTCCGCACGCTCGACGGCTTCGGCGCCGAGCGCGCCGAGCTGCTGTGGAGCCGCGCGGTCCGCGACGTCCCGGGCCTGTCCGACGAGCAGCTCGCGGTGACCGTCGTGACGGATCGCCTCGCGGGGCTCGAGAAGGAGTCGGGCGTGGCCGAGCGGCTCGCGAAGCGGATCGAGGCGCACGGCGTGCGCGTGCGCGCGGACGAACCGGTGGTCGCGCGGCTCGACTTCGACGCGACCGAGAAGAAGAAGGTCGGCCGCCGCATGCGCGTGGTGTGCAAGAGCTCGTTCGTGTTGCGTGACAAACGCAAGGAGGCGTCGCTCGTCGGCTCGAGCTCGAAGCGTCGCACGGAGACGCGCCGCAAGGTCGAGGACGCGCGCGCGTTCGCGGTGCGGCGCGCGCTCGACGACGCCGCCGAGGGCCTCGTGTTCTACGTGCGCCTCGCGGCCCTCGAGCGGCGCGCGACGACCCCGCAGGGTTCGACGGAGCTTTGACACCGGGTCGAATGTGGGGTCCAACGTAGGGGGATGCCGCGACGGAGCTTCGGCAAGTACGAGGTCCTGGCGCGGCTCGCCACGGGCGGCGCGGCGAGCATCTTCCTCGCGCGCCAACCGGGCGCCGCCGGCTTCCACAAGCTCGTCGTCCTCAAGACGCTCCTCCCCGAGCGCGCGATCGACGCGGACTTCGTCGCGATGTTCCTCGACGAGGCGCGTCTCGCGGCGCGGCTGAACCACCCCAACTGCGTCCAGATCTACGACCTCGGTCGCGTGCGCGGCGTCTACTACATCTCGATGGAATACATCTTCGGGGAGACGCTGTGGAACCTGCTCACCACGGTGACCCGCCTGAGGACGCCGCTGCCGCCGGCGCACGTCGCGTCGATCCTCGCGTCGGCGTGCGACGGCCTGCACCACGCGCACGAGCTGAAGGATCCGAACGGCAAGGCGTACCACCTCGTCCACCGCGACGTG
>JAUHYN010000020.1 GCA_030426505.1 bacterium
CCCGGTGGAGTCTCCGGCCGCGTCGAACGCGCCCGGGACGCCGCGCGTATCCACGTCGCTGAACAACGGCGCGATGATCGGGATCTTCGAGCCCGCGATGCCCCACGGCGTGAAGCTGCCGCTGCCGACGCCGAGGGTCACGTACCCGTTCCGGCCGACGTAGAAGTCGGTCGCTCCGTCGTAGACGATTCCGAAGTAGGAGAGGCCGCTGTCGAACACGGCCGAGACGTCGATGTGCTCGAAGCCGTCGTCGGCCTTCGCGACTCCGTACTCACCGAAGCCGGCGGTGCCGCCCAATCCATTCACGAGGCTGTTGCCGGGCTCGATGACGACGTTGCCTCCGACGCCGAACTGGATGTTCGACGGCGGCGACTGGGCCTCGGAGGTGTTCGGCACCGCGAGCAGTGTGGCGATCAGCGTGGGGGCGAGGAGGGACGCGTGGCTACGCACGCTTACCGAGTCGACGGGTGACGCCCCAAACAGAAGCGTACGGCGCCTCCCGTGGATCGCGGTGAGGCAGTCTCGCGGCTCCGGCGCGCGGGTTCACCTCACGGAAGCGTCACGCCCGCGCGCATGGTCATCCAGCCGTCGAGGAGATCCACGTCGAGCTGCGCGGGGACCGCCTCGGTGCCCGGCCAGCGCGTGGTCATCGTCACCGGCACCACGCCATCCTGGCTCACGAAGCGCTCCGGGCGATCCGTGACGCGCACGGTGATCTCGGCCGGGCCGCCCTCGGGATCCGTGTCCGCGTTCGCGACGTCGACCCACGCGCGCGCGACGTGATCCCACAGCTTCACGACCACGCCGCCCGCGATCGCGACGTTCGGCCCGACGCTGTCCGCGTCGCCCGTACCGCGCGCGCGCACCGTGAGCACCATCTCCGCGATGCCCTTCGGGCGCGTGGCCGCGAGGTCCACGTCCGCCGCGAGGTGCGGGTACGAGGGCTGCGAGATGATGCTGTAGATCGTCGGCGGCACGAAGCGATCGTCGAAGCGCAGGCCGCCGAACGCGATCACCGTCTCGCGGTTCGGGTCGTAGACGAGCGTGGGGTGGGCGCGCGGCACCGGCGGATCGAGGTTCGCGCTGCGCCAACCGTCGGTCGCGTTGGTCGCGGTGCCCGTCAGGTAGATCGTGTTCGAGTCGGGGTACGGGAAGTCGTTGTCGCCCCAGATGACGAGCTCGCCGCGCGCCTCGTCGTACGCGTAGCCGAAGCCCTGGCGGAAATCGAGGTTGTCCGGGACGGTGCCGACCGCGGTCCACTGTCCGCCCGTGTACGCCCAGAACGTGTCCGAAGCCTCGCGCGGGTAGACGTAACCCAGCCCGGTCGCCGGCGCGCCGAGGCGCGTGTCGTAGTAGAGCAGGTGGCTGTGGCGCTCGCCGAAGCTGGTCGGTAGCGGCGTGATGTCGTCCCAGCGCCAGTCGTTCGCGGTGGTGCCCGGCATCAGGAACATCGCGCCGTCGATCGGGAAGAGCCCGCCCGCGTTGCTGTAGCCGCCGACGATCACGTAGCGGTCGAACTGCGGGTCCCAGATGATCGGCGTGCGCCGGATGAGCGGGAACCCGTTGCCGTCCTCGTTGACCGGGCGGATCTTCTGCCACCGGTACGCGCCGTTCTCCTGACGGCAGATGCGCCACACGTCGTTGAGCGCGCCGATACCGATGTACTCACCGTCGCGCTCGCGGATGCCGTCGCCGCCGAACATGATCCCGCATCCGGAGTCGTCGAAGGCGATGCGGTGTGCCCCGCGGCCACTCGGCGTCACGCCCTGTTGTGCCGGTTGGCCGGAACTCACCGTGTACGTCGCCGAGCGCTCGTCCCAGCGGAGGATCAGCGTGCGCGCGTTGTACGTCTCCTCGTCCTCGACGAGCTTCTGCCCGCCGAACGTCACGACCGAAGATCCGATCTTGTCGTAGCCCGCCGCGATCCAGAAGACGTCCTCGTAGCTGTTCGGGAGCGAGCCCGCCTCTTCGAACCCGATGCGCGCGGTGACCGAAGCGGCGTTGGCGTCCGCCGACTGGAGCGCCGGCGCGAGCTCGAGGGTGCGATTGCTGAGGTATGCGCTGCGCGGCGCCGCGGCGTTTCGGCGCGAAGCGGTCTTCACCGCGGCGTTCGGCGTAGACGCGGTCCCGAGCGAGAGGCGCCACCGCTCCGGCACCGAGATCATCCCGGTGCTCTGGCCCAGCTGATCGATCGCTTCGATCAGGACGCGGCTCGAAGACGTCCCGCCGAGGCTCGTCGGTTCGAGCGAGCCGTCCTCTTCCGGCGTAACCTTCGCGAGCACGAGGCCGGACATGGAGTCGATGATCCGCACCTCCTCGATCAGGACGTCGTCGGTGAACGCGCGCGGGCCGCCCTCGATGATCGTCGGCGTGCCGGGCGCGCCGCGCGTCACGAGCACAGCGCCCGGGTCGATCGACGGCGGCTGCAGATCCACCGCGAAGTCCACGCGGCCGTCGATGCCGCAGTCCTGACTCGAGTTGCCGGCGCGATCCACGATCCGCACGACGATGTCCTCCGCGGACGGCGGGTCCGCGGCGGTGATCGGACGCGTCACCGAGTACGACGCCGGGCCGCGCTGCATGACCTGCTCCCACGCGCGGCCGGCGCGCGACACGCTGGGCGCGCGCGCGAGCGGCTCGTTGGTCTCGATCGCGAGGACCGCGGTGTCGTCGATCGTCGCGATGCTCGGGACGACCGTGAGCGCGAGGAACTGCGGGCAGTCGAAGTCGATCGTGATCGGCGCGGTGGTGACCGAGCGCTTGCCGTCACCGTCCGTCGCCGCGACGAGCGCGATCGCCGAGCCTTGCCCGTAGTCGCTCGCCATGATCCCGGGGTGCGTACAGACCAGTCGATCGCCCTCGCGGGTCGGCGTGCAGTCGTTGACGACGCCGTTGCCCAACTCGAACGTCACCGTCTCGGGCTGAGTCCCGATCGCTCGGAAGCTCAGGCGCACTTCGACGTTCGCTCGAATGTACTGGGGCTCCACCACCAGATCGGTGAGGAACGTGTCGCCGACGTCGCGTCCTGCGACGGGCCGCGAGCACGCGGCGGCGAGAAGGAGGAGCAGCGGTGCGGAGCGGACGGTCCTCGTCACCGCGCCAGCGTAGCAGGACGGGGCCGCGGCTTTAAGCCGAACTCCTCGGGAGGGGTCAGGTGTCCCAGGCCTTCAGGAGGGCGTCGACGCAGCGGGCCAGGCCGCCGGTGTCGTAGCCGCCTTCGAGGACGGCCGCGATTCGACCGTGGGTCAGGCGCTCCGCGAGCTCGCGCCAGCGCGCGGCGAGCTCGTAGAAGCCGTCCACGGTGACTTCGAGCTGGGCGAGCGGGTCCGAGGCGAGGGCGTCGAAGCCGGCCGAGATCAGGATCACGTCCGGCGAGAAGTCTTCGACGCGCCGCATGATGATCTCCTGGTTCGCGGCGAGCAGCGTCGAGTCGCCGGCGCCAGCGGGCAGGGGGATGTTGAGCGTCATCTCTTCGCCGGCGCCCTTGCCGGTCTCTCGTGCCGAGCCGGAGCCCGGATAGAACGGGAACTGGTGCGTCGACGCGTAGAAGACGTCGGCCGCGTCGTAGAAGATGTCCTGCGTGCCGTTGCCGTGGTGGACGTCCCAGTCGTAGATCGCGACGCGCTCCGCGAGCCCGCGGTCGATCAGCGTGCGCGCCGCGACCGCGACGTTGTTCACGAGGCAGAAGCCCATCGCGCGCTCGGCCACGGCGTGGTGTCCGGGCGGGCGCACCAACGCGATGCCCGGCGGGGTCTCGTCGGCCGCGACCTTCGTGCAGAGATCGATCGTCGCGCCCGCGGCGAGGAGCGCGGTGTCGACGGACGCCTCGCTCCCCTTCGTGTCGGGATCGAAGACGGTGACGCGACCGCGCGCGCGCTCGAGGCGCTCGAGGTATTCGGTGTGATGCACGACCGACAGCTCGTCGAAGCTCGCGGCGCGCGGCTCGAGCGTGACGACGTCGTGTTCGCCGCGGTCGAGCATCTCGTGGATCGACGCGAGGCGCGCGGGCGACTCCGGGTGATGGAGCCCGGGGTCGTGATCCATGAAGCGGTCGTCGCGGACGATCGTGACGGTCATGGAGCGAAGAATCCGATCTTTTGCAGGTGTTCTTCCAGCTGCTGAGCCGCGACTTCGTGCCCGGCGCGGTTCCAGTGCGAGTGCGTGTGCAGGTAGACCGGCTCGCCGGTCTCCTTCGCCTTCGCCTTCAGGCGTTCTTCGAGGTCGTACACCGGGAGGTCGAGCGCTTTTGCGCTGTCGACGATGCTCTGGCGGATGCGGGCGGAGTCCCAGTTGCGCTCGTAGTGGATCGACGGCCACGTCATCACGACGACCGGCGGCGACCTCGGCTTCGTCGCGGCGAGCGCTTTCAGGTCACGGAGGAGGAATCGGTTGATCGCAGCCATCTCCTCGAAGCGGTCGTCGTCCATGTGCTTGCCGGTGTTGTTGAAGCGGATGAGTTTGTAGAAGTAGTCCGCGGCGTCGATCATCCGGGGGCGGTGGGTCAGCGGCGCCATCGAGACGTCGAAGTCTTCGAGCGGCGGTACTGGGACCCCGGTGAGCACGAGCTGGTCACCGGCGACGTCGAACTTCGGTTTGAGGTACTCGCGCGCGCGCACGCCAGCGCGCATGAAGTCGTCTTCGTAGATCCCGATCACGATGAGGTCCGGCTCGAAGACGTGGCGGTAGCGCTCGTACTCGAGGAACATCTGCCCCGTGCCCCAGCTGTTCGTGGCGCAGATCAGGACTTCGAGATCGGGGTGGGCGGCTTGGAGGATCAGGCCGTAGACGTCGGCGTCCGCGACGCCGAGGCCGTAGGTGAACGAGTCGCCGAGGAGCATGATGCGCTTCTTCCCCTCGACGCGCTCCTTCGGGTAGTCGGTCGTCCCCCGCATGCCCCAACGGTTGGTGTGGACTTCGCTGTCCGCGAGGTTCGGTCGCATGCGCCACCCGAGGATCGGATCGTAGGTGACGTCGCGCCCCTCGTGAGTGAGTCGGTGCGCGTTCTCGTGCAGCGCGAGGAACCACAGCTCGTCCTGCGCCGGGTCGAGGAACTTCGACTCGTGGAACATCGAGCGGAGCGCGACCTCGGTCACGCCGAGGCAGAACAACACCACCCCGATCAACAGCAGCCACGTCGCTCGCCGCGCGTTCATCCGCCGCGTCTTTTCGGTCGAATGGGCCGACGGTTCAAGGCCCGAATCCGGGAACGCGGAGGACCACGAGGCTGGGTTTACCTCCGAAGTACACGACGCGGTTTCCGTCCCGGTCGCGCCAGGCGGCGGCGCCGCGGAGATCGGTGTCGTTCGGGAGGCCGAACGCACCGCGGTCCATCACGACGAATACGTCCTGCGCGCGCTTGTAGCGGGCGACCCCGCGCTGATTGGCGAACCACACGTCCCCGTTCGGGACGGGCGCGCTGTCGCGGAAGTGCCCCGTGAACATGGCGTCGAAGTCGGTGCCGGCGACGAAGGTCCGGAGCGTGGAGGTGGCGGTGGTGGTGTCTCGAATCCAGGCAACGCCGCGGTCGGCGGCGATCCAGATCTCACCGGGCGTCCCGACGCGTACGCTCTTCACCTTGTCGTCCTCGCCGGGGAAGAGATCGATTCGGGGCGACGCTTCGTTCAGCGGGTAGGGCGATCCGACGACGCCGTCTCCCCCCATGCCCTCGTCGAGGCCGAACCAGAAGCGCCCGCGGCCGTCGTACGCGGCGCCGCGGTACTTCGCGCCGTTGCCCACCGCATCGAAGTCGCTGGTCAGCGTGATCGTGTTCATCGACGTGTCGAACAGGTGAACGCTCGGGTCACCGCACGACATGAAGTCTTCGCCGATCGGGATCGCGACGAGGCCACGCGGCTTCGTGCCCTGCGCGGAGAGCGCGAGGCAGTTCGTGCCGTCGTAGATCATGATGCCCGGGTCGGTGCCGAACGCGACGAGGCCACCCTCGGTCGACAGCGCGATCGCGTTCGTCTTCGCGCGCTCCGTACAAGCGACGTCTTCGGCCTGCGCGGCGCCCGGCGTGTAGCGGCGCCCACCCTTGCTGGCCGTGCCGATCCACAGCGTGCCGTCGTCGGGATCGATCGTGAGGGTCTCGGTCTCGTCGGGTTCAGCGACGGTGATGGTGTCGAACGTGAGCACCATGAACGTCGCGGTCTCGATCGTGGTGAACATCCCGTCGCTCACTTCGACGCGGACGCCGTACGTGCCCGGGACGCTGACGTGCAGCGTCGGGGACGGGGCGGTCGAAGTCAGCGTGTCGCCGGGGTAGGCGCCGAAGCCTCCGGCCGCGCCCGCGGGGAGCGTGACGGTCCACAGGTGCGTGATCGGATCGCCGTCGGGGTCGCGACCGTTCGGGAGCTCGACGGAGTCGAACGGGAAGAGCGATCGATCGGCGAGCGGGACGAGCGGGGCGTGCGGATCGCGTACGCCGCCGTCGCGCACGCCGGTGTCCATCCCGCCGCCGTCCGGATCGTCGGGGCCGGCGTCGACGTCGCCGCCTGCGTCACGAATCGCGGCGTCGATGCCTTCGCCCGCGTCGCGCGTGGGGGCGCCGGCGTCGCGGTCGTCCCCGGTGGGCTGCGCGGGTTGGAAGGAGCACGCTGCGAACACGAGCGCGAGCAGCGGCGACCAGGTCCAGCGCACCGGGACAGGGTAGCCCTCGATAGGCCGAGGCGTCTACGCGGCGGCGAGGTTGCGGGCGACGTGGATGGCCATGCTCATCACGGTCATCTGCGGATTCACGCCGAGCGAGGAGGGCATCAGCGAAGCGTCCGCGATCCACAGCCCCGGGACGTCGTGGGTCTCGCCGCTCGGCGCCACGACGCTCCGCGCCGCGTCCACGCCCATCCGGCACGTGCCCATCGGGTGGCTCGCGTAGACGTTCATCTCGCGCTCCTCGACGTCGGGCGTGAGCGGAGCGAGCGCGTCGGATTCCGTCTTCGCCCAGTCTACGCCGTCGCCGATGCCGGGGTAGACCTCGGTCGCGCCGGCCGCGTACAACACGCGCACGATCCCGCGCAGCGCGCGGATGAGCCGGTGGCGATCGCGGGTCGAAAGTGCGTACGTGACCTTCGCCTTGCCGTGGCGCCCGAGCTGCACGCGACCGTTCGATCCGTCGCTCACGAGGCCACCGCACATCGCGATGTTCTTGAGCATGCGCATCTTCCGCATGCCGTCGGCGCCGCTCCACGGCTGCGTCGTGAAGAACACTTCGGGCGGCGCGTTGTAGGTCTGGAGGAGCACGCCCTTCTCGAGCGGGATCGCGTACGCCTGCGGCACGCCGTCCCACGAGTTGATGGCGTCGTCGACCATCCCGTACGTGCCGACCGCGGGGTGGATCGCGAGGTTGCGCCCGACTTGATCGCTCCTGTTCGCGAGGCCCTGCTCGAGGAGCAACATCGGCGTGCCGACCGTGCCCGCGGCGAGCACGACGGCGTCGGCGTCGACGGTGAGGCGGCCGACCTCCTCGCTCGTCTCTTGATCGACGACGCGCGCCTCGACGCCGACCGCGCGCCCGTCGCGCACCAGGATCCGCGCGACCTTGCAGTCGGCGCAGACTTCGGTGCCGTGCTCTTCCGCGAGCGGGATGAAGTTGCGATCGACGCTGCCCTTACCGCCGCTCGGACAGCCGAGGTAGCAGATGCCGCAGCCCACGCAGCCGGGCGCGTTGCGGTGGACGAAGCCGCCGCCGAGGCCGAGGGCGTCGGAGCCGCGCTTGATGAAGAGGTTGTTCGCGCGCGCCTGGAGCGGGTGCATCTCGGTCACGCCGATCGTCGCTTCGACGAGGTCGTAGATCGGCGCGAGGCGTTCGGGCGCGAGACCCTCGAGGCCGGCGTCGGCCCACGCGTCGAGGATCGCGTCGGGCGCGCGGTAGCAGATGGCGCTGTTGATCAGCGTGGAGCCGCCGACGCCGCGCCCGCCGGGGAGCGGGTAGTACGACTCGCCTTCGACGATGCGCGTGCCGCGTTCCGCGTAGAGGTGGTTGATCGCCCAGCCGTAGCTCGCGGGGAACTCGCGCGGGCGATAGCGGTGGCCCTCTTCGAGCATCACGACGGAGAGGCCGCGCTGCGCGAGCTCGGCGGCCGCGGCGCCGCCGCCGGCGCCGGCCCCGACGATCACGACGTCCGCCTTGATGCGGCGCGTACCGTTCAGTGACTTCGCGTCCTTCGCCATGACGTCAGACCCCGACCGACGCTTTGCCGAGGTGTTGCAGGTGCGAGGGCGCGCAGCCGAGGTACCAGCCCATCGCGGCGCGCGCTTCGGGCTGCTCGGCGTACATCATCCCGCAGAGGAGCTTGAGCGAGCGGAACGCGAGCTTCTTCACGTACACGCTGGTGAGCTCCCACTCGCGGATGACCTCCGCCTGCTTCGCGGGATCGAGGTTCGTGAAGCGGCCGCCCTGGAAGACGATCGCTTGTTCCTCGATGACGTGCAGGACGGTGCGCGTGAGGAGTCGCGCGTCCGGGTCGGAGTGGGCGAGGTGGTCGTCGATCTTCGGGACGATCGCGTCGACGTCGGCGCGCGGCATGCCGTGCGCGCCGGGGAACATCGCGAGGAGAACGGCGGTGAGGATCTCTTCTTCGCGCGCGGTGAGGACGGTCCGCCCGGGGCCGGGCGGCGTCTTCAGGTAGGACGCGAACTTCACGAGCGCGCCCGCGAACGTGAGCGCGGAGGAGGCGACGGCGGCGCGGATCAGCAGCTGCCGCCGGGTGAGCTTCTTGGGCTCTTCGTTTTCGCCGCTGCGTACGTGACGCGTTCCGAGAATGGGTAGCACCGACCGCCTCCTTTGGGGTCGGTTATCCGTTCGGCACTTTTCAGTCGCGCTTGACGAGGCCGCCCATGACCAGGTCGAGGCCGACCCCCATGAAGCGCTGGATGTCGATCGGGTAGTTCAGGCCCATGAGGCCCTCCATACCGTCGAGGAGCGCTTTGAGGATCGCCGCGACGACCTCGGAATCGATCGGGCGCACGACGCCCTCCTCGATGCCTTGGTCGATCATTTGACGCGCTTCGTCGATATACGCGGACTGCATCTCGAGGAGCTTCTTCGCGAGCTCTTCGTCGCGCAGGGCCATCTCACCCATCACGACGAAGAATCGCGGGGCGTCCGGCGCGGACGAGAAGTACTCCAGGTAGTGCGACGCGAGGACCTGCATCTTCTCGGCGAGCGGCGCTTCTCCCGACCGCACCCCCTGCAGGAACTCCATCGACCGGCTGTACTCTTCGTCCACCAGCGAGGCGAAGACCTCTTGCTTCGACTTGAAGTGGAAGTAGACGCCGCCCTTCGACAGCCCCGCCGCACGGGCGATGTCGTCCATGCGGGTCGGGTGGTAGCCACCCTCGATGAAGCATCGCCGCGCCGCGGTCAGAATCTGCTCACGCCGGGCTTGCTCGGGCATGTGACGGGTCATCTGTCTCTTCCACCTCCTCGACGACGAGGACCAATCGGATAACCGACTCATTGGTCGTTATGCGCGGTCCGCCTCGGCGCGTCAAGCGGACCACGGGTGGGGGGTGAAGTCGAGGATTCCGACCGAGCCGGGGGCGGTGGGGATTGGCTACCACATACGTCCGTCGGTCCTTTTGGAAGGCATTTCCCAGGAGGAAGGCGCCCACTTGCTCCGAGCGGCTCCATCGAAGCAACCTAGATTGGCCCATTGATGTCGAGTTCTCTAGCTATGTTCACCGCAGGCACCGAGCGCGCAGGCGGACGGTGGCTCACCGATCGAGGGAGGCAACGGCAGGCCGATTCGAACGTACTTCTATGCGCCTTGGTTGCGGGTCTGATGCGCGGAGCATCTGATCGGTCGCCGGAATCATGGTTGCCACAGAGCCGGAGGTACTCTCGAGCGAAGAGCCGGAGGATGTTCCAGGTGTGGTACGCCCGGTTCTGCGAGGACCCCAGTGCCTGGTCGGAGCACACGCGCCGGTGTGCCGACTCAGTGACCGTGCGCGCAGGACTGCTCAAGGAGCATCCTGGATCGATCGTCATGGTTCTGCACGCCAAGGCCGAGCGGGGAGTTAGGTGGGGCCCGTCTGAGTCGGCGAAGGCGGAGTTGCGCCACACCGTTCCCGACCCTCGGCATGCGCCGCCGAACGTACCGCAAGGAAGGCGATCGACGAGGACCCGATTCCGTGGACCAACTCGCCGCGCCCATTCTTACATGGCGAGCGGGGAAGCCGCTTACAAGATGCTGGCGCCCAGCATTGTATCGCCCGGGAAGGGGGTACTACGGTGTTTCGTGTCCTACTCGAGGCGTGTCAACGAGGTGGACCAGGGCCGCGTTGTACGATTCATTGGGGATCTCCAGTCTGAGCTTGAGGTTCGTTCGGTCCATGCGAAGTTCTTCCTCGACGTGCAGTTCGTCTGGGGTGAGGTCTGGGAGGACCGACTTCGGGCCGAACTCGCTTCCGGTATCTTCGTTCCTGTGTTCGCCCCGCATTTCTTCGAACGAGATTGGTGCATGAAGGAAACTGAGATCGCTCGCACGATGCGCCCTCTAACCCTTCCGATTCGTTGGATTCCGACAGTGCGGCAACGGATAGGCCCGGTCGCGCAGAACGCATACGATTTCCTGATGGCGCGAACGTTTGTCGACTGTAGTGCATGCCGAACAATCCTGCCTGGTACCCCTCCTTGGACGAGAATCGTCCATGCTACGGCGGTCGCGTTCATCCAAGCGCTTCGGCGCGATGGACGACTTTCCTAGCGCTACTGGAGGGGCAGGCAGGCCCTCACACCAACGTCGACAACAACGCCGCGCACATGAACGCCGCGACCGCCGTGCACAGGATCGCCGCTCGCGTCGTCACCGACATCCGCGCGAACGCGTTCTGGCGCCTCGCCACGGGCAAGGGTCGGTAGCGCCACTCGGTCGCTCCGCGGCGGCCGATCACCGTGGGGCCGCCGGCGAGGCCGTCGCGCTCTTTGCGGCGGCGGAAGACGTCGGTGTCCAACCCCGGCAGCGTGGACGCGGGCGGGAAGGCGCCCTCGAAGTCCGGGCGGTCGCGACCGCTCACCAGCGCGTCGATCACCCGGCGCTTCTCGACCATGATTTCGCCGAACAGCCCCTTCACCCACGCGCCCACGTCCACGCTCGACGTCGCCTCGCCGCGCAGGAACGCTTCGAGCGCGCGCTGCATCTCGAGCGCGGTCGCGAAGCGACGCGCAGGGTCGCGCTCGAGCGCGCGCATCACGATCGCCTCGAGCGCCGGCGGATAGCCGGGCACCACCATCGACGGCGGCGGCACCGGCGCCTCCGTGATCGCTTCGAGGATATCGGTCGAGCGCTCGAAGTGGAACAACCGACGGCCCGTTGTCAGCTCGTACAGCACCACACCGAGCGAGAAGAGATCCGAGCGCCGATCCAACGCCTCCCCGAGGCACTGCTCCGGGCTCATGTAGCTGTACTTGCCCTTCAGCATCCCGGCGCCGGTCTTCGACGTCTGCGTGCGCGCCTTCGCGATCCCGAAGTCGACGATCTTCACGTCGCCCGCGTACGTGACCAACACGTTGTGCGGCGACACGTCGCGGTGGACGATGCCGAGCGGCTTCCCGTCGAAGCCGGTCTGTTCGTGCGCGTGGTGGAGCGCCTTGCAAGTGTCTGCGACGATGCGCGCCGCGAGCGCGACAGGGATCGTGCGCTCGAGCTCCATCGCGCGGTGCGAGATCTCGACGAGGTCCTCGCCTTGGATCAGCTCCATCGCGATGAAGTACTGATCGTCCATCACGCCGAGGTCGTAGATCTGCACGACGTTCGGGTGGTTCAGCCCGGCCGACGTGCGCGCCTCGTCGAGGAACATCGAGACGAACGTCGCGTCCTTCGCGAGCGCGGGGAGCAGGCGCTTCACGACCACGAGCCGATCGAAGTCCGGCAGCGCGTGGTGGCGCGCGAGGAAGATCTCCGCCATCCCGCCCGTGGCGATCTTCTCGATCAGCTCGTACCGGCCGAATCGACGCACCTACCTCCTATTGAACCCGATCTCGGCCCCGGATCGAAAGGTGTGCGCCGCGACGACCCGGGACCGTCCGGGCCTGAAGGCCGTCGCCCGGAATGCGCCGCGAGCACGACGCCGAACTTTGAGATCTCTTGAGATCCGCGCGATCTCGGAGCGTTAGTTCGCTACCGACCCCTGCGCCCGAGGCTGCGTACCGACACCGCGGCGCGTCCCCGAGGCCTGGCCCGGAATCTGCGAACGGGGCGCGGGATGATACGCCCCCTCCTCTTGGGTCTAATCCTCTGCACCTGTCCGAAGCCGGTTTGGGCCTCACGGCTCGATCCGGCGACGGGCCGCCTTCAACCTTCGCAAGGCGCCTTGCACCACGGCCTCGACTCCACGGATCCCAACGACGGGATCCGAGTCCGGGTCTACGACCGCACTCTGGCCGCCACCGAACCCGAGATCCTCTCCGAGGCCGACGCACTCGAAGGGGGCGGGGCCTACCTCCTCGGAGGGACGCGACCGCTCATGATCGCGGACCTGAGGACCACCACGCCGGACCTCGGCGGGCGTCGAATCGAACTGCGCTTCTGGCTCAAGCCGATGGGCGCGAGCGCTGTCGCCTTCATCGGCTGGTTCGCTGGCGACCAAGACGCGGTCTGGGAGGAGCTCGCGCTGTCGAGCAACCAGCAGATGGCCCTCGCTCGGCTCCTCAGGAGCGGTCGAGTCACATCCGACGGTTGGATCGAGTACACCACCGGGCCGATCGACTACCTGCTCGGCGGGCGGCTGCGCCCCTCCTTGATCCTTCAGCAGGACAACCAAGACCTCCATCAACAGAGCGTCGTCGATCCCGAGGCCCGCTTCGCGATCGACGGCTTCGAGGTCGTCGATCTCGGCGCCGCCGCCGTGCCCGACGCCGCCTGTCGAAAGCCGAACGAAGCCACCGTCTGCGGAACGGAAGGGGTCTGCTACATGGGGCGCTGCGCGGACCACGCGGCCGTCAACGGACCGGTCTTCACGAAGACGGAGCAGCGCCGAGACTACGTCGAGCGACGCAAATTCGAGATGAGAGTCTACGCCGGCCATCAAGGGCTGCGTGCGAACCTCGGTGCCTTCGAAGCGACGGTCGATGCCGCCGTGATCGGCTCGGCGCGTCGGTTCTGGCCGGATCTCCGCGCGGCCTGGTACGCGCTCGGTGACGGACACGGCAGCCCGCCGCTCGCGGCCTATACGACGCCGCCGCAGTTGGGGCTCTGCCTCGTCCATGGCGAGGCCGATCTGTTGCCGGGACAGCCTCGCGTTCCGCTCGTCTTCTCCGAGGCGTTCCTCCATCCGATCGCCGGTGAGACGAGGGTCGGCGACGCGGTCGTCGCGATCGACGGGCTGTCGCCGGAACAATGGCGCGCGTTGTTGCCGGAGCGACTCCGCTACAACGGCGATCCCGCGAATCGCGCTTACGTCGAGGGCCTTCAGCTGGCTCGCGTCGCGATGCTGACCGGCGCAGAGCTGGAGTTTGCGCGATGTCCCGGGCCGAAGGCCTGCACCGAGGAGGAGGTCGAGTCGTTCTTCGTCGACACCGCGCAGTGGCTAGCGCCCTTCTGGGACGGAGGAGTCGAGAGCTGGCATCGAACCGGCACGCCCTGCGATGGACGCTTCTCACGAATCAACGAAGGTCCCAACGTCTTCGCCGATACGCACGCCGCCACCGAGGTGCGTCGGGGCGCGACGATCCTCGAGATCAACGCGACCCCCGCCGCGTTCCAGGGCAACGTGGCGGCGTGGACCGCGACGGTCGACGCGGCGCTCTCGTCGGGGCCGGCGCGGCTCATCATCGATGAGCGCGTGGGCAAAGGCGGAGGATTCGACGCCGTGGATCGGATCCTCGCCTACCTCCGCCCGGCGTCCTCGATGCCCGGGCAGTTCCTGATGCCGTGGGTTGGTGACCTCGAGACGCTCCAACTGTTCGAAGACATGCGCGCGTGCGCCGAGACCTACCCCGGGAGCGCCGCGTTCCTCTGGTGCGGAGGTTCGCGCTGGGAGCCTGCCCGTCTCGGTCACCCGAACCCGGGCGGGGCCGAGAACAGCCGAACCGCGGTGCTCACCGGCCTCGACGTCTCGGGGAACGACTTCCTCACGTTGGGGCTCGCGCGTCGACCCGGACCGACGCGCATCTTCGGACCGGGGCCCACGGCGGGTGCCTACGGAATGATCATGAGCGTCCCCCGCCATGACGTCGGCTTGGTCGGCGGCTCCTTGCAAGCGACCGACGGCGCCGTCCTCGAGACGCTCGCGGATCCACTCGATGCGCGTCTGTCCGGTCCCGGAGTCCCGCCCGACGAGGTGGTCCTCCAACGACAAAGCGACGCCCTCGAAGGCGTCGACACCCTGATGGAGGCTGCTCATGACTGGCTCGCTCAGTAGGTTGGATCGCACACGTTCGTTCTGTCTCGTCGCGTCGATGATCGTCGCGTGCGCGGAGAGCCCTCCCTCTTCCCCGCGTCCCCGTGACGGTGGCTTCGCGGATCGTGACGGCGGCTCGACGCGCGTGCGCGACGGAGGCATCGCGGACTCGGGGTCGAGCGTCCGTACGCTGATCGAGGAAGACTGGTTTCCGGCGCAGGACCAGGAGAACTACATGATCGCCTCCAACCTCGACCTGGAGATGTTCAACCTCGGTTGGCAGGCGGGTGGGGTGCAGGGTGCCGCGGTGCCGATGATCCGCAGGATCGATTCGGGGCTCCCTGGCTTTCGTCGGGAGTGGGCCGAGATCCGATCGCGGCTGGACGAACCCGACGGCACCTTCATCCTCGGCTTCGGAAAGGCGCCGGACGGCCCGGTTCGCGTGAGTCTGTGGGTCGCGCAGACCGACACGGCGACAGCGCCCGGGGACGCCTTGCAAGTTGGCTTGCACGGCTTGGACGTGACCGGCGAGCCGCGAGCGCTGTTGATGGTGCCCGACGAGGATCCGCCCACAGTCGTCGGAGCGTGGCGGTGGCGGCGTTGGTCCGCCGAGGACTCCGAGGCGTGGACGGGCTTCGTGACGATGCTCGTGATCAATTTCAGCGCGACCCCGGTGGCGATCACCAGCCCGCACCTCACGCGGAGCAATGCCTTCTCGATCCGCGGCGATCCGAGCCTGCCCCGACCGATCTCCGGGATCCTCCGGGAGCCGAACGCAACCGAGCGAGCCCTCGTCGGTCGGGCGATGCGCCGACTCCGAACGACTCCTCGGGTGCCGACCGACAGTTGGGGGCTCCCGGACAACAGCCTGTTGCTAAGGTTGCCTGGTGGCCCGTCGACCGCGAAGTTTGCCCTTCCTCGGGCGCGCTGAGGATCGAGCTCGCCTCGAGCGGTTGCTTCGGGATCGCGCGCCGCTCGTCACGATCGTCGGCCCCGCCGGGATCGGGAAGACACGGCTGGCGTTGGAGGTCACGAGTCAGGTCGATGCCCTGACTTGTGACCTCGACCCGGTCTCGGATCCCGACGTCCTCGTCGACGTGATCGCGCGGGCCTGCCGCCTCCAGAGCACTTCGCTCGCAGACCTCGTTCGGGCGCTCGGTCGCCGGCAGGGTCCGACGGTCTTGCTCCTCGACAACGCGGAGCATGTCGTCGATCCGCTGGCCGAGCTGCTCGTGAGTCTGCTCGACGGCGTGGAAGATCTCAGCGTCCTCGTCACGTCTCAGATTCGCCTCGGCCTCCCGGAAGAGATCTGCTTCGACCTCGATCCGCTCGACACCGACGTCGCCGTTCGACTCTTCGAGTCCACCGCGGCGCGCGTGGTCCCGAAGCAGACGCTGGATCCCGTCCTCACGCGCGCGATCGTCGAGGGGCTCGAGGGGCTGCCCTTGGCGGTCGAGTTGGCCGCGACGCGACTGCGCTATCGTTCGCTCCAGGAGCTCGCCGAACACGATCGGATCCCGGTGAAGATGCTCTTCCGGGGCGATCGATCTCTGCCGCCCCGATCCCGATCGCTTCAGCTCGCGCTGGGCTCGAGTTGGGAGCTCCTCGCCCCCCATCTCGAGGAGGCTTGCCAGCGACTCGCGGTCTTCGAAGGCGGGTTCCGGATCGAAGCCGCATCCGCGGTGCTCGAAGATCCCGAGCCCACCGTCGCTGCGCTTCGTGATCACTCGCTGTTGTGGTCGCGTGTCTGGTCGGGACGTTCTCGCTTCGGGCTGTACGATTCGGTGCGTCGCTTCGTGCTCGAGACCAAGGTCGACTCGACCACGCTCGAGGCGTTCGAAACGAGCCACGCGCAACACTACGCGGAGCGGGGTCGCCATTGGTTGGACGCCTTCAACGGTGCGCAGCCTACTGAGGCGCGGGACTGGATCGCCGAGGAGCGCGTCAATCTGCAGAAGGGCTTCGATCGAATGTGTACGCGGCGACCGGAGCTCGCGGCCGATCTCGTCGCGGCGATGAGCCCGGTCGTCGCCTACGAAGGGCCCGTCGCTCGGAATCTCGAGATCCTCCACGCGGGCTTGGACTGCGCGCGCCGAGCCCAGAGCCCGAAGCGGATCGCTCGCGCGCTCGCCGACCTGGCTCGCAGCCACAACATCCGAGGGTCCTTCGCGGCGGCGCGCCAGTTCGGCGAAGAAGGGGCGCGGCTGGAGGCCGGGCCGGAGTCCGTCGAGGCCCTCGTGAGCCAAGCGCACGCGACGTTCCGTTCGGGGGAGACGGAAGAGGCAAACCGGTTGCTCGAGCGCGTGCGCATCGCGGCGTCCGACGACCCGCTCCTCGTCGGTCAACTCCGCACGCAGGAGGCGATGTTCGCCTCGGTGGGGCCGCCGGATCGAGCTGCACGGCTCGCGACTCGGTTGCGGGAGTTCGCGGAGGCGAATGGTCAAACGCGGCTCTTCGCACTCACCCCGTTTCTGCAGGCGGGGGCCGCGGAACGGCTCGGCGATCTTCGCGGCGCCGAGGCGTTCCTCGAGGACGCCGTCCGTTCGTTCCGTGCGCTGCGCGAGCCGATGTACCTCGGCGTGGCCCATGGCCAGCTCGCTCGAGCGCTCTTGCGCGACGGCCGCGTCAAGGCGGCCTACGACCGGCTGCAGTCGGCGCTCGCGGAGGTCGAGGCCCTGGGCGGTATGCTCGCGCAAGGCTTCTTGCGGATCGCGGAGCTGGAAGTCTTGGTGAAGCTGGGACGCACTTCGGAAGCCAAGTCGCGGCTCGCCCTCGCGCGCGAGTGCATCGACGCGATCGAGATGCCGCCTCTGCACGAGCAACTCGCGGCCATGGAGCGCGTCGTCGGCGTCGACAGACCGTCCGACGAAGTGCGCGTCGATCGAGACGGCCGTCGGTTCATACGCCGGGACCGCGAGGTCGACCTCGTCCGCCGTCGGGCGGTGCGACGCGTCCTGGCTCGGTTGGCCGCGGCGTCGGAGCGCGGCGAGGGCCCGCTGTCGTGGCAGACCCTCCACGAGGCGGGGTGGCCGGACCTGAGCGCGAGCGACGAAGGGGCCCGAAACCGGACCTATACGGCGGTGTGGACGCTTCGGACCCTCGGCCTGGAAGCGAACATCGAGACGTCAGGCGACGGCTACCGGCTCGTCCACGTGCATGTGTTGGACATGTGAGGCCTCGCGATTCTGCCGTCAGTCGACGCGATCCAGCGCCACCGACTCCGACTCACGCGAGCGCTTCCGCTCCGTGATCACCGCGAAGATGATCCCGATCTCGTAGAAGACCACCAACGGCAGCGCCATCATCAGCTGCGACAGCGGGTCCGCCGGCGTCAGGAACGCGCCGGCCACGAACGCCAACACGATCGCGTACTTTCGGTACTTCTTCAGCCCGGCCGCCGAGACGATCCCCACCGACGCCAACATCGCCAACGCGAGCGGCAACTCGAACACCACACCGAACGCGACCGTCACGCGCAGGAGCAGGCCGAGGTAGTTGTCGACCGTGAACGAGCCGGTCAGCGACGCCGGCATCATCTGATTCACCAGCACGTCGAACATCACCGGGAACATCGCGTAGTACGCGAACAGCCCGCCTCCGATGAACAGCAGCGACGCGCTGGAGATCACCGGCAACACCGCCTTCTTCTCCTTCGTGTACAGGCCCGGCGCGACGAACTTCCACGCCTGGTACAGCCAGATCGGACACGCCAGGAACAGCCCGCACACCAACGCGATCTTGAGATACGCGAAGAACGGTTCGAGCGGCGACAGCACGACCAGCTTGTCCCCGCTCGTCGCCTTTCCGGCCGCCGCCGCCGCGCGCCGGATGATTCGATTCAGCGCCGCGTTGCGGGGTGGATCGAGCACGACCAACGCGCCCTCCAACTGCAGCTCCACCACGATGTCCGACTTCGGATCGTCGACGAGGTACACGACGTACGGCGTCGGCTCCGCGTCCTCGAGGATGTCGGAGACCAACGCGCCGTCGTCGCCGATCGCCTTCGCGTCCACGAGCACCAGCTCGATCGGCTCCTTCTTCGAGATGCCGGCGTCGACCGCTTCCTTCACCGGCTCGAGCGCCGAGAACGTCCCGTGGAAGCGGATGCGCGCGTGCTCGCCGAGCCGCTCCGCGAGCTCCTTGCCGCGGTCGGACTTCAGGTCGTGGACGAGCACCGTCTCCACGCGCGCCCGCGCCTTGAGGACGTCCGTCAGGGGTGTGATCGAGTAGTCGAGGATCTCCGGCGCGAAGACGAGGCTCCCGCCCGTGGTCACCACGATCGCGAGCGCCGACTTGACCAGCCGCATGCGCAGCTCGCCGAGGTGCTCGGTGAGGGAGAGCTTCGTGTCGTCGAGGCCGTTGGGGGGCGACATCGGACCGGCCTAGCCGTTCTGCTCGTCGGTTCCCGTCTTCTTCTTCTTCTCGACCGGTTCCGGCTCCGCCTCGCCGTCCTCGGCGTCGGGCGGCAACAGCTCGGCGACCTCCTCCTGCCTCGGGGCGGTCACCTGCTTCGGCGGATCCGGCTTGTGCATCTCGTCGTCGACGGTCGACTTGAAGTCCTCGGTCGCCTTGCGGAACTCGCGGATGCCCTTGCCGAGGCTACGCGCGAGCTCGGGGAGCTTGGTGGGCCCCAAGAAGATCAGCGCGACCGCCAGGATGATTCCGATTTCCCAGAAGGACAGACCGAACACGGCCTCCGGAACATACCAGATGCCGTTTTTCTTCGCGTCGAGATCGTCACGCGAATGCGATCAGGCGCGGGGCCGCGGCGGTCGGTCCGCGCGGACCTCGGGCGTCGGGGCCTTCAACAGCTCCGGCCCGATCGGGAGCAGGAATGGCTGAAGCGGGCGCTGTTCGGGGAAGAACGCGTCGCGATCCAGCGCCGGTCCGATCGCGTTGACGAGATCGATGAAAACCGCGACGCCGACCCCCGGCGAACGCGTCGCCTGGTCGCGCCCGATCCGCGCCACGAGCTGGGTCAGAGTGCCCACTGTGCTGTCGCCGACGCAGCGCACCTGGACCGTCCACAAGAGGTCGATTCCGGGCGCCCACCGCCACGCGAGCCGCGACGTCACCCGAGCGATCTCCGGATCGCGCTCGAGCCGACGGTCGAGCTCGAGGTCGCCGGGGACGTGCCACGTCGGCGTCGCGAACAACCCGGCCGTACGCAACAGGGCGGGCGCCGGCCACGCCCCGCGCAACAACCCGTGGTGCTCCCCCGGCAACGCGTACGTCCCGTCGTAGGGCTGCAGGTAGAGGTGCCTGAAGCGTCGCGTGGTGAAGAAGAAGAGGTCCGCGTCGTTCGCCGGGCCGCCCTCGACGACCCACACGTGCCGCAACGTCGCGCCCGCCCGCGCCGCATCGTCGATGATCGCCCGTCGCCGTCGCCGTCGCAGCTCGCTCCGCATGAACGATCTCGTGCCACCGTCCCCAACGATAGTCGTAGGCAAAAAGACCGATGAGTTGGAATGGCGCGCAGGGGTCGCGCGCACCGCCCGAGCGAACCCGACGACCTCCACGCGCTGCGGATTTCTTTGAGGCGCGATCTTTTTTCGTCGTCGCGCCCGCGGATCCCGTTTGACGCTCGCCCAAGTTAGTGTACATTGAACACTAAGACGATGAACACGACGCCCCGAGCCCTGATGACGGACCTCTACCAGCTCACGATGGCGGCCGGATACTTCCGCCACGGCCTGCACGACAAACGCGTCTCCTTCGAGCTGTTCGTTCGGCGCCTCCCGCACAACCGGCGCTACCTTCTGTTCGCCGGGCTCCAGTCGGTCGTCGAGTACCTGCAGAACCTCCGCTTCACCGAGTCGCAGATCGCGTACCTGTCCGAGGTCCCCGCGCTGCGCACGGCGATGAGCTTCGACCTGGTCGAGTACCTGCGCGACTTCCGCTTCCGCGGCGACGTCTGGGCGAT
>JAUHYN010000978.1 GCA_030426505.1 bacterium
CACGCCGCGGACATCCTGATCTGCGAGGGCTACGGCCTGACCGAGTCCAGCGCGGCGAGCTTCGTGAACCGCCCGTCGAGCTTCAAGTTCGGCACGGTCGGTCAGCCGGTACCGGGCGTGAAGGTGAAGATCGCCGACGACGGCGAGATCCTCCTCGGCGGTCGCGGCATCATGCGCGGCTACCGCAACCTCCCGGAGGTCACGTCCGAGACGCTCACCGAGGACGGCTGGTTGATGACCGGCGACATCGGCGAGGTCGACGGCGAGGGCTTCCTCAAGATCACCGACCGCAAGAAGGACCTCATCAAGACGTCCGGCGGTAAGTACATCGCGCCGCAGAAGATCGAGGGCACGCTCAAGGCGCTCTGCCCGTACCTGAGCCAGGTCATCGTCCACGGCGACCGCCGGAACTTCTGCACCGCGCTCGTCACGCTCGACGACGAGGCCATCCCGAAGTGGGCGGCGGAGAACGGCGTGTCGGGGAGCAGCGCGAAGGAGTTCAGCCAGGACCCCAAGGTCATCGCGCTGGTCCAGGACGCGATCGACGAGCTCAACAAGCAGCTCGCGAGCTACGAGACCGTGAAAAAGTTCGCGATCCTCGAGCGCGACCTCACCATCGAGGACGGCGAGCTGACCGCGAGCCTCAAGGTGAAGCGCAAGGTCGTCGAGAAGAAGCACATGGACAAGCTCGACGGCTTCTACGCCGAGGCGATGAAGAAGATCTGATCCTCACCGCCGCCGACGCGCGGCGATCAAGAACAACACGAGCGCCCAGGCGCCCCACGCATCGGGGCGCGGGGCGGTCGTGCATCCGCCGGGCTCCGGCGCCGTTGGCGTCGGCGCCGGCCTCGGGTCCTCGAGCCCGGTCTCCGCGACGAGATCGCGCCACTGGAAGTCGCACGTCGCGGCGTCGTCGACCGAGAGGTCGTCCGTCGTCGGCGGCTCGATCCACGACATCAAGAAGATCGGCTCCGTGACCTCCCCGTCCGCGCCGATCGCATACACGTGGAGATTGGAGCAGCCGTACACGCCCTGCTCGGTGTGCCCGAGGCACGTGATCTGTTCGGCCGCGCCGGTGGGCGTCGCGGCGCCGTCCTCGATCCAGTGCAACACGCCGCGGATCGAAGCGAGCGTCCGGCCACCCACGCGCGTCACGCCGTGGATCGGGTCGGGGTGCTCGAAGACGATCTCCATCGCGCCGTCGATGCGCTGCATGAGGAGGTGCGTGCGGCCGTCGGTCGTGATCGCGAAGACCTCGCCGTCGGGTGCGGCGTGCAGAGACAGCTCCCACGCGAGGCGCGACACGCTGTCGGTCGACGTGACGGTGCCGTCGAGCGCGAGCTCGGCGAACTCGACCACCGAGGACGTCGTGGTCCGCGCGAGCATCACGCCATCCCCGACGCTCACCACGTCCTGCCAGACCTCGCGATCGCCGAAGACGCGCGCCGGGCCGTCCTCGCGGAGGTGGTAGAGCGCCGAGCCCTTCCCCTCGAGGACGAGCGCGACCGCGCCGTCGTCGGTCGCCGCGAGCTGCGGCACGGCGACGACCGTCACCGCTTCGAACTTGTCGCTCAGCGCCAAGACACGGGCGTCGACGAGCTGGACGCCGTCGATGGTCACGATCCACACGCGGTCGTCGCCGGAAGCGATCGCGGGCGGCGCGTCGGGCCCCCCGTGACGGACCGGGCACACGTAGCGCCACGCGTCGGCCTCGTGCACGACGAGGCCGTAGCTCGTGAGGACCATGCGGGGCCCGGACGTGGGGTCATCCAGCACGACGCCGTAGGTCTGCGACCCGAAGTGCGCCGCGGCGGTCGCGGGCGCTCCGAGGACGAGGAGCGCGGCGATGAGCTCCCGCTTCACGACGCCGTCATCTTCGGCGCGTCCGAGGCAGGCGCGCAACCGCGCCGCGTCCGAGGCCCGCACCGGCGGCGCTGGGATGCCGGTCGGCGCCCGATGCGACGCGGCTCACGGCAGCTTCTGGGGCATCTCCTCGACCCAGGTCTGTTAGACTACGCGCCATGATTCGCTCGCTCGCTGTGGTCGTGCTGTTTGCCGGCGCCTCGTTGGTCGGGGGCTGCGCCGGGATGACCCAGGCCGATGATACGCCCAAGATCTGCCGGACCGTGAAGCGCACGGGCTCGCGGATCCCGCACCGCGAGTGCACGGACGACACGCGCGCGTCGGCGACGCGCTCCGTCGACCAAGAGTCCTTCCGTCAGTCCAACCGCGGCCCGAAGCCCGGTCAGCCCTCCAACTGAGGCGTCACGGGCACGCCCGCCCGTTCAACACTTCGAACGCGATCAGGTAGCCGCGCTGGCAGTTCGCGGTGCTGCACCCGCCGACGACGTAGCCGCAGTCCGCGCCGGGTCGCCACGCGGCTTCGAGCAGCACGACGCCGTTGAGTCCGCCGTAGGGCGCCTGGTCGAAGTTGCCGATCGAGATGTCCTGGATCTCGTGGGTCGCGTACGCGCCGTCGCGATACTCGCGGAGCTGCGCGACGCTCCCGATCATCTCTCCGGTGATCAGCGCGCGGCGGCCGTCGTCCGAGAACGCGAGATCCCACAGATCGAGTGAACCCAAGTCGGGCGCCGCGGTCCCCACGGTGAACGTCCCGTTCGCGAAGCGAGCGAGGCGACCGTTCGACCAGTTCACGAACAGCGCGTAGTCGCGCTGCGGTCGGCTCGCCACGTGGGACGTGTTGCCGATCGCGGGCCCCGGGTAGAACGCCGCGCCGTCGAACTGGCCGATGGCGCCCCCGCTCATCCCGCACGCGTAGACCGCACCCATGTTGCCGAACGCATCGACGACCGGGGCGGCGTCCTGGCAGCCCGCGGTGACGGCGGCTTGACCCTCGAGCGACGGCGCGTTCGCGCCTGGGTCCATTGAATAGATCCGTACGAACCCGTTGGCGCGTCCGGTGATCATCACACGACCGGCGACGGTCGGGTGTCCGTCGATGCTCTCGTACGCGACGTTGGGGAACGCGGGCCCGACCGCCTCGACGGTCTCCCCGAGCGCGCCCAAGCGGAAGACACGGCCGGAGGTCACGCTGCCCTGGTAGGCGGTGGCGATGACGAGGATCTGCGCGCCGCCCGAGACGTAGCGAATGCCGGTCACGCCGAGGAGCTCGGAGCCCGTCTTCGGCAGTTGAATCGTACGCACGTGTGTCTCGCCCGGCAGCGCGATCACGTGCAGCCGATCGTAGCGCTCGGACACGATCATCGATGCGCCGTCCGGCGCGACCGCGACGTGCGTGAGCTCCTGGTTCGTCGCGATCGGAGAGACGATCTTCCGCGTGAACACGTAGGTGCCGGGGAGCGCGACGCCCGCGCCCGCGTCGAACGGTGACCCTCCGTCGCGAGGCGGTGGCGTGACGCCCCCGTCCCGCGGCGGCGGCGTCACCCCGCCATCGCGCGCGCCCCCGTCGATGGGCGTACCCGCGTCGACGGAGCCCGCGTCGGCGGTGGCGGCGTCGCGGGGTTCGACGGCGCCGCCGTCACGCGTCGCTCCGCCGTCGCCGTCGATGAGGACGAAGGTGCCACCGTCGGGCCGGAGCTCACCGGCGTCGAGCGGCGTCCCGGGATCCGCGACCCAGCACTCCCCTTCGCAGGGTCCACTCGGGAGCGCGGGGTCGTCGTGACAGGCCGCGACGACGAGCACAGCGAGCAGCGACAGGCGACGT
>JAUHYN010000979.1 GCA_030426505.1 bacterium
CGTCGATCGACGGCGGCGACAAGCAGCTCGAGCTCGGCGAGTAGCGCACCTTCACGCGGTACGACTCGCCGCCTTCTTCCGCCACGAGGAGGCGGCCTTCGCCCGTACCCTCTTGTCCGGTCGTGATCGTGCTGTCCGGCGGGCGGACGTCGCCGTCCTGGCCGTCGAACGCGCCGTAGCCGGCGTACTCGAGCGCGGTGGTCGTCGCGGCGGTCCCCGTGACCGTGACCGGGACCTTCCACACGAGCGACGGCTGCCCGACGTGCGGGATGCCGTAGTCGCGCAGCGCGGGATCCACGAAGTAGTCGTACGCGTGGTGCGCGTTGGCGTCGTACTCCTGATTCACCTCGACCCAGACCACGTAGTCGCCGGCGGGGAGGGCGTTCGGGAGCGCGTAGGTGAGGCGCATCTTCTCGTTCTCGCGCGGGGTCGCGCGGGAGACGGCGTCGAGCTCGTTGATGTCGCGCATCGTGAGGACGCCCGACCAGTCGCGCAGATCCTCGGACGTGCCGATGTCGTTGCGCGGCGGGTACAGCGACGTCTCGGAGACGCCGGCGAGCTCCTGACAGTACGGGTTGCCTTTGTCGACGAGGCGGAGCGGCATCCCCTTGTCCGTGTTGAAGCGCGTGGTCGGGCAACTCACGGCGTCCACGCCCATCTCGGACGCGGTCATCGGTCGGCAGTAGAACGGCTCCGGCGAGGACGTGGCCTCGTGCCACCCGAGCCAGCTCTCCTTGCAGTCCTGGAACACGAAGCGGTCGTAGGTTACGCCGCGGCGGTGCGCCCAGATCGGGAGCGCGCTCTCGCGGCGGCCGTAGGGGAACAGGAAGCTGCCGCCGAAGTCGGGGCGGCCGGGGCGGTTGCCGAGGCCGAACGTCCCGATCAACCGCGTGACCATGATCGTGTGTTCGAACTCGCCGTCCGCGGACTCCAGCCAGATCGCGATCTGCGGGTTGCCGGTCGGCGTCATCTCGATCTGCAGCGCCCGCGAGGTCTCGGGGGCGCCTTGCGCGACGAGGAGGAGGAGGAGCCCGGGCGTCGTGACCATGACCAAAGTTGGATACGCCGAACCGAGCCGACGTGGTTCGAGTCAATCGTGGGCAACGGAGCCGGGTCAAGTCGGGCAAGGCGCGTCCTTGCGTCCGTCGTGTCCGACGGTCCATCATCCCGCGCCGTATGCGTTGGCTGGCACTCGTGATGATGGTGGGCGCCTTGGGCGCTTGCGCCGAGGTCAAACCGTGGCAACGGGGACCTCTGACCCACCACTCGATGGATCCCAACGACAAGGCCACCCAACTCGCGGGCGAGTTCAACGCCCACGTGTTCGACGTCCGCGAGGGCTGCAAGCCGGGCGGCGGCTTCGCCGGCGGCGGGTGCGGGTGCAACTGATGCGACGCGCCGTCATCGCCGCGCTCCTGTCGACCGCCGCGTGTGCGTCGACCCCGAAGTCCGCGCCGCAGGCCGAGACCCTCGAGTTCGAGCTGCCGAGCACGACCGGCGCCGCGGTCTCGCCGAAGTCGTTCGCGGGGAAGGTCGTGCTCGTCGACTTCTGGGCGACCTGGTGCAAGCCCTGTGAGGCGTCGTTCCCGTTCTACGACGAGCTCGTGAAGAAGTATGGGGAGCAGGGCTTCGTGATGCTCGCGGTGAGCGTCGACGAGGACGACGACGCGGTGGCGCGCTTCCTCGAGGCGAAGCCGGTGTCGTTCACCATCCTGCGCGACCCCGCGGGCACCGTCCCCGAGCGGCTCGACCTGAAGACCATGCCGACCGCCGTCCTGATCGGTCGCGACGGCGCGGTGAAGCACATCCACGAGGGCTTCGTGGAGGAGGATCGCGCCGCGATCACCCGCATGGTCGAAGAGCAGCTGGGCGCTACGGACCCGTGATGCGCTGCGTCGCGTGGGCTGCCTTCGTTGTCCTCCTCGGCGCCGCGGGCTGCAAGAAGGAACCCCAGGCGCCCGAACCGGCCGCCGCCGCGTCCGAGGACGGCCGCGAGATCGTCTTCCGATCGCACCGCGCGATGGGGACGCAGATCACGGTCACCGCGTACACGGACGAACCCGAGCGCGCGGTGAAGGCGATGGAGGCCGCGTTCGCGGAGTTCAATCGACTCGAGACGATCCTGTCGGTGTGGCGCCCGAACAGCGACGTCAGCCGGATCAACAAGGCGGCCGGCAAGGAAGCGGTGAAGGTCTCGGACGAGACGTTCGAGGTCGTGCAGCGCGGGCTCGACCTCGCGGAGAAGACGGACGGCAAGTTCGACATCACCTTCGGCGCGCTCGCCGGCCTGTGGAAGTTCGACCACGACCAGGACGATCGGATCCCGCCCGACGACGCCATCCAGGAGCGTCTCCCACTCGTGGGTTACGAACGCGTGCTGGTCGACGAAGACGCGCGCACGGTGAAGCTCGCGGACGAGGGGATGCGCATGCACCTCGGGGGTATCGGCAAGGGCTACGCCGTGGATCGCGCGGTCCGGATGCTGCGCGCGGCCGGCCTCGAGGACTTCATGGTGCAGGCCGGCGGCGACATGTACTGCGCGGGGAAGAAGGGCGATCGGCCGTGGCGCGTCGGCGTACGGGATCCGCGCAAGGAGCGCTCCGAGTTCTTCGCGTTCGCGGAGGTCACCAACCAGACGTTCTCCACCTCCGGGGACTACGAGCGCTTCTTCATGAAGGACGGCAAGCGCTACCACCACATCCTGGACCCGGATTTGGGCCGCCCGGCGCGCGGGACGCGGAGCGTCACGGTGATGGCGGACGACGCGATCACGGCGGACGTCCTCTCGACGGCCGTGTTCATCCTCGGCGCGGAGCGCGGGCTCGCGGTGGTGGAGTCCACGCCGGGCGCGGGCGCGGTGATCGTCGACGAGGACAACGAGGTCCACGTGTCGAAGCGGCTCGAAGGTCGCCTCAAAGTGATCCGCCCACCCACGCCCTGACGCACTGCGAAAGACCCGACTCGCCTTGCGGCGCTGTTTACGTTCGCTTCACCTTCAACATCCCGGGTGGGCGTAGTATGGAGCGCACCATGACCTCGGATCTGAACCTCGAGCCCCACGGCATCTCCGTCACGAACGTCATTCGCAACCCTCCGCCCGCGAAGCTCTACGAAGAGGCCCTGCGCCGCGAGCACGGCACCGCGATCTCCGCAACGGGCGCGCTGATCGCGCTCTCCGGCAAGAAGACCGGCCGCAGCCCCACCGATAAGCGCGTCGTCCACAACGCCCAGAGCGCGGACGACATCTGGTGGGGGCCGGTGAACATCAAGCTCGACGAGAAGGTCTTCGACATCAACCGCGAGCGCGCCGTGGACTACCTCAACACGCGCGACCAGCTCTTCGTGATCGACGGCTTCGCCGGTTGGGATCCGAAGCACCGCATCAAGGTCCGGATCATCTGCGAGCGCGCGTACCACGCGCTCTTCATGCACAACATGTTGATCCGCCCCTCGAAGGACGAGCTCGCTTCGTTCGGCGAGCCGGACTTCGTCGTCTACAACGCGGGCCGCTTCCCCGCGAACAAGCACACCGAAGGCATGACGTCGAAGACGTCGGTCGACCTCTCGTTCGAGCGTCGCGAGTTCGTGATCCTCGGGACGGAGTACGCCGGCGAGATGAAGAAGGGCGTCTTCACGATCATGAACTACCTCATGCCGAAGAAGGGCGCGCTCTCAATGC
>JAUHYN010000021.1 GCA_030426505.1 bacterium
GTCGTCACGCTGTTCTTCCACGACCACTACTACGGCGACTTCGAGCGCTACCTGTTCGCGGTCGCCGACGCGATGCGCCTCGAGTACGAGGCGATCGCCAAGGCCGGCCTCACGATCCAGGTCGACTGCCCCGACCTCGCGATGGGCCGGCACATGATGTACCGCGACCTCGATCTCGCCGGCTTCCAGAACCGCGCCGCGCTCCACGTCGAGGCCCTCAACCACGCGCTCCAGGACGTCCCGCGCGAGCAAGCGCGCATCCACCTCTGCTGGGGCAACTACGACGGGCCGCACCACTGCGACGTGCCGATCCGCGACGTCCTCGACGTGGTCTTCCGCGCGAACGTCTCCGCGGTCGCGTTCGAGGCCGCGAACCCGCGCCACGCGCACGAGTACACCGTCTTCGACGACGTGAAGTTGCCCGACGACTTCGTCCTCATCCCGGGCGTCATCGAGTCGAAGTCCAACTTCATCGAGCACCCGGAGCTCATCGCGCAGCGCATCGAGCGCTACGCGACACGTGTCGGACGCGAGCGCGTGATGGCCGGGAGTGACTGCGGCTTCGGGACGTGGGTCGGCCAGGCCGCGGTCGAGCCCGACATCGTGTGGGCGAAGCTCGCGGCGGTCGCGGAGGGCGCGGAGATCGCGTCGAAGCGCCTCTGGAAGTAATCCTTCACGGTACGAGGATCGTCGAGCCCGTCGTCGCGCGGGACTCCAGCGCACGGTGCGCGTCCGCCGCTTCGGTGAGGGCGAAGCGCTGGCGGATGTCGATCTTCACCGCGCCGCTCGCGATCACCTCGAACAACACTTCGGCCGACGCGACGAGCTCCTCGCGGGTCGCGACGTAGTCGAAGAGGGTGGGGCGCGTCGCGAAGAGGGAGCCGCGCTGGGCGAGGATGCCGAGGTCGAACGGATCCGGTTTGCCGGACGCGTTGCCGAAGCCGACGAACATTCCGCGGCGCGACAAGCAGGCGAGGGATCGCTCGAAGGTGTCGCGGCCGACCGAGTCGTAGACGACCGGGACACCGGCGCCGCCCGTGAGTTCGCGGGTCCGCTCGACGAAGTCCTCGTGGGTGTAGACGACGGGGTGCGCGCAGCCGTTCGCGCGCGCGAGGTCGGCCTTCTCGTCGGACGACACGGTACCGATCATCGTGACGCCGAGGTGCGCGAGCCACTGGCACGCGATGAGGCCGACGCCGCCCGCCGCCGCGTGCCAGAGCACGGTCTGTCCGCGCTCGACTTCGAACGTGCGCCGGATGAGGTACTCGACCGTCATGCCCTTCAACAGCGACGCCGCCGCGACCTCGTCCGAGACGGAGTCCGGGAGGCGGATCAACAGCGCGGCGCGGACGTTCCGTTCGCCGCAGTAGGCGCCGGGTCCACCGCCGAAGTACGTGACGCGATCGCCGACGGCGACCTCCGTGACGCCTTCGCCGATCGCCTCCACGACGCCCGCTGCTTCCTGCCCGAGTGCGTGCGGCAACTGAGGGAGCGGGTAGAGGCCGCTGCGATGGTACGTGTCGATGAAGTTCACGCCGATCGCAGTGTGACGCACGCGCGCTTCGCCGGGCCCGGGGGCCCCGAGCTCGATCGTGTCGACGCGCAGCTCTTCGGGGCCGCCGGTCGCGTGGATTCGGATCGCAGTCGTCTCGGTCATCGGATCCGTGACGCTAGTCAGGACGACGACCGAGGTCTACCGGCTCAGGCGTGGAGCTTCTGGAGCCCCGACGTGTCGGATCCCCACGACGTGCGCGGGCGTTCGCGGCCCGCGCGGACGAGGTAACCGACGCAGACGAATGCGAGGGCGCCGCTCGAGACGAACGCGATGTCGAGCGCGTCGGGCGTCAGGGCGCTCCGGATCGTCCACGCGCCGTCGGTGGCCGAGAGCTGAAGGAAGATCGCACCGAGGGCGGCCGCGCCGAACGCCGCGAACGGCAACGCGAGGAAGTACGCGGAGACGCCGCGTCGCGAAAACCACCTCGCTGCGCGGAGCCCGACGAGGAGCGTCGCGACGGACGCGAGGAAGAAGAAGGTAGTGGGCGCGAGCGACACTCCGTTCAGCGTGCCACAACCGAGGTGCCCCGCACGCGCGCGCCTCGTAACCGACGTATACGTTCAGACTTCGTCACGCCCTGAGGCGGTCGGTTCAGGCGGCTGCTTCGGACGTGGCGCGCGGCGTCTTGATGTGTCCTTCGTCGTACAGCCACGCGATCGTCGGCGCGAGCACTTCGCGCGCGGGGCGCGGTGCGTAGCCCAACTCGTTCTTCGCCTTCGAGCTGTCCATGAACCAGTAGAGCGTGGCGTAGGTGACGACTTCGGGTTCGACCGGGCTGGGGAGGCCGAGTTTGTCGAGCGCACCGATCGCGACCTTGAGCAGGCCGTTCGGGAGCTTCATGACGGGCTTCTTCTGTCCGGCGATCTCCAGGGTCAGGCGGATCAGCTCTTCGACGTGGAGGTTGTCGCCGCCGAGGATGTAGCGCTCGCCGTGATGCCCCTTCTCGAGCGCGCGGACCATGCCGTCCGCGACGTCGTCGACGTGGGTGATCGCGGAGCCGCCCGTGCAGGCGAGCGCGGGCCAGTCGTTGAGGGCGTCGCGGAGGTTGCCGGCGGTGACCATCGCGTCGTCGTTCGGCCCGTAGACCTCCGCCGGATTCACGATGACGAGCTCGACGTCGTCGCCCGCGACTTCGAGCGCGCGCTTCTCGGCGCGGTGCTTCGCGAGCGGGTAGCGGTACTTCGGATCCGACAGCTCGAAGGCCGAGGTCTCGTCGAAGACGATCGGTTGGGGCGTCGCGTTGACGGCCATCGACGATGACACGAAGACGACCCGCTTCACCTTCGCCGCCTTCGCCGCTTCGACGACGTTCTCCGTGCCGCCGAGGACCGTATCCTCGAGGACGTCGGAGCGCATGTCCGCCCACGACGACACGCTCGCGAGGTGGATGACCGCGTCGCAGCCGCCCATCCCGGACTCGAGCGTCGCGCGCTCGCGGACGTCGCCGACGTGGCGCTCCCACTGGAGGTGATCGATGCGGTGGGTCTTACTCGAGCCGCGGACGAGGCAGCGGACTTCGTGCCCCGCGTCGAGCAGGCGCGCGACGACGCGCGACCCGATGAAACCGTGGCCCCCGGTGACGAAGATCTTCATCGCCTCGCCGGGTATGCCTTCGGCCCGGGGCCGTCAACCGACGATCCTCTACCCGTTCGCGATCACCCACGCGAGGGCGCCGACCGCGGCGGTCAGCGCGACGAGCAGGAACACGACCGCAGTGCGCCAGCGCTGGACTTGTTTCTCGAGCGCGGTGACCCGCGCGCCGGTGGTCCCGGGCGCCTCCGAGCGACTCGTCGGTCGGACTCGTCGGCTCGCGCCGCGTGGCGGCGGCGAGTCGGTCACGGTGATCACGTTCGACGGCGGCTCGGAGGCCGGGTCCGGGATCTTCGGCGTGCTCGATCGTCGCGGCGCCTTCGACGTGCCGCGCGGCGGCGGATCCGATCCGAGGTCCGCGATGCGCGGCGTGCTCGAGCGACGGTCCGGTGCCGCGCTCGTCGCGCGCGGGCGGACGCTCGTCGCGCGGGGCCGCACCGACTCGATCCGCGGCGGCGGCGTGATCATCGGGTGCGTCGCGTGGTCGAGCGAGGGCGCCGTCGCTTCCGTGAGCGTGTCGTGTTCGAGGGCGTCGGCGAGTCGCGACGCCGCGCGCACCTCATCGAACCACGCTTCGGTCTGCACGACGTGTTCGGGGAACAAGCGCCGCGCGAGCGCGCCGATCGCTTCGGTCTCGCACGCGCCGTCGAAGGCCTGCGCGAGGGCGGCGCGCATCGCGTCGGCGGTCTCGTAGCGCGCGGCGGGATCCTTCTGCGTGGCCTTCGCGACGACTTCACCGAGCGCCGGATTCAGGTGCGGCGCGTGCTCGGACAGCGGCGGGAGCGGATCCGAGATGACGCGGTTGAGGACTTCGACCGCCTTCGTCTCGGTGATCGCAGGGACACCCGTGAGCATCTCGTACAGCACCACGCCGAGCGTGTAGACGTCGCTGCGGCGATCCACGCCTTCGGCCATCGCCTGCTCGGGCGACATGTAGCGCAGCGTCCCGACCATCATGCCGGGCGCGGTCTGGAAGGCGTCGATGCGTCCGCGCGCAACGCCGAAGTCGATGATCTTCACGGCGCCGTCGTACGCGACCATCACGTTCCGCGGAGACAGATCGCGATGCACGATGTTGAGCGGCGTGCCGTCCTCGTCGGCGAGCGCGTGCGCGTACGCGGCGCCCTCGAGGACTTCGAGGAGGATGCGCACCGTCATCTCGGTCGGGATGCGCTCGCCGCGCTTCGACAGCTCGACCATCAGCGCCTCGACGGTCTGGCCGGCGATGAGCTCCATGCCGATGCAGAACGTCCCGTCCTCGATCCCCGCGCTGATCACGGACGCGATGTTCGTGTGTCGCAGGCGCGACGCGATGTTGGCTTCGCGTTGGAAGCGCTTGCCGGCGGTCGGGTTGTCTTCGAGCTCGACGTGGAGCTGCTTGAGGACGCACGGGGTCGACGCGCCGTCACGGCACGCGAGGAAGACCTGCGCCATCCCGCCGCGCGCGATCTCCTCGATGAGCGTGTAGCGCCCGAGCGTTCTCGGAGAGGCCGACACCGTAGGGGATCTTAGCGCGAGCCGCGTCGGTGATAGAATGGAGGTCCATGTCCGCCGAACAACGTCGCCACCCGCGCGCCGACCTGAAACTCGAGGTTCGCTACCAGCGACTGAACGCGTTCATCGCCGACTACACCCACAACCTCTCGAAGGGCGGGACGTTCATTCGCACGGAGGATCCGCTCGCATTGGGCGATTCGCTCGAGTTCGAGCTGCACGTCCCGAAGCACGACGCGCCGCTGACGCTGCACGGCCGTGTGGTGTGGGTCACGTCCGTCGAGAACGCGACGAATGACGCACCCGCCGGGATGGGCCTCGAGTTCGTGTGGTCCGACGAGGAGGAGCGCGCCGCGTTCGAGGCGGGGGTCGGCGGGCTGATCGAGGCCGCGCTCGGCCCGAAGCTCCGCGAGGACCTCGCGAAGAAATCGACGTGACCCGACGGATCGCCATCGCGCTCTTCGCCGGGTTGACCGCGTGCGCCGGCGCCGACGAAGAGGCCGTCCGCATCCCCGTGACGATCGCGGCGGCCGAACCGGTGACCTTCTACGCCGAGATCGCGGACGATCCGTTCGAGCGGCAAGAGGGGCTCATGGGCCGCGCGTCGATGGACGCCGACCACGGCATGCTGTTCGTCTTCCCCGACGAGGACCAACGCAGCTTCTGGATGAAGGACACGCTGATCCCGCTCGACATGATCTTCATCCGCGCCGACCGGACGATCCTCGGGATCGTCGAGGACGCCGAACCGAACACCACCGTCCGCCGGAGCGTCCCCGGGGAGAGCCAGTTCGTCCTGGAGATCAACGGAGGTATGGCGCGGTCGTTCATGATCGACCCCGGGCAGGCCGTGACGTTCACCGTCCCGTAGGTCCGGGGGCGCTTGATCGGAGCCGGCCGGCGCCCGCATGGTGAGGGTATGCGCATCGCGGCCCTCGCCCTCGTCCTCGTCCCGACCACCGCCCTCGCGGACACGTTGATCCTCGAGGACGGCCAGCGGTTCGAGGGCGTGGTCACCGAGCGCGGGGACACGGTCGAGATCCAACTCGAGTTCGGGACCGTGGGGTTCGACAAGTCCGAGGTGAAGACGATCGAGCGCGAAGAGACCGCGCTGCACGAGCTCGAGCGTCGGCGCACCGCGCTCCGCTTCGACGACCTGTCCGGCACCCTCGCGCTCGCGCGCTGGGCGAAGGAGCGCGGCCTCGGCCACGGCGCGCGCGACCTCTACCGCCACGCGCTCCACCTGAAGCCCGACCTCGAAGAGGCGCACCGAGCCCTCGGCCACAAGAAGCACGAGGGCGAGTGGCTCGACGAGGCCGCGTATCTACGCGCCACCGGCCACGTCAACTACGGCGGCGAGTGGGTCACGAAGGACGAGGCGCGCGCGCTCGACGAAGCCGCCGACGCCCGACGCGACGCCCGCGAAGCGCGCGCCATCGCCGAACGCGAAGCGCGCCTGCGCAAAGAGGCCGAAGCCGATCGACGCCGCGCCGAACGCGAAGCCCGCGAGGCCCGCGAGCGCGCGGACCGCTACGGTTCGTACAACTGGGGTTGGTTCGGGTGGGGGTGGCTGCCGGGCCAGGTCGGGCAGCAGCCGCCGGTGTACCCGGTGCCGCGCGCGCCCGGCGCGCTGAGGCGCCCGACCGTCGCCCCGCGCCCTGCCCCAATGGTACCGCCCTTCCGTCCCGCCGTACCGCGCCGTTAACGGCGAAGTGAATTCGCCTGCGGCGCCTACGCTCGGCTTCGCCTCGCTGCGCGGTGGCCTACGGCCACCGTACCGCGCCGTTAACGGCGAAGTGAATTCGCCTGCGGCGCCTACGCTCGGCTTCGCCTCGCTGCGCGGTGGCCTACGGCCGCCGTACCGCGCCGTTAACGGCGAAGTGAATTCGCCTGCGGCGCCTACGCTCGGCTTCGCCTCGCTGCGCGGTGGCCTACGGCCACCTTTGCGGCTGTCCTCGATTCGTCCCTGCCGACGACCCTCCGCTAGCGGACCGTGTTGGTGGCCCAGAGGGGGCGGTTGTTCGCGGCGTAGACGACGACGTTGCCGTCGTCTTGCACCGCGAGCCAGGCGCCGCCGTGGCCGTGGGTGCCGGTCGAGAACATCGGCGCGTTGCCGGGTGAGTAGAGGACGAGGTTGCCGTCGCCTTGCATCGCGAGGGTGCGCGTGGAGCGGCCGTGGGTGCCGGTCGACCACAGCGCGCGCGTGCCGTCGTAGAGGACCACGTTGCCGTCGGTCTGGTGGGCGAAGAGGAAGCGGCCGCCGCACGAGCGGACGCTCGCGCCGGGCGCGAGCGCTGCGCCGGAGGACAAGCGACCGCACGAGGTCGGCGGCGGGGGCGGCGGCGGAGGAGGCGGGGGCGGCGGCGGCGCACCGCCGGCGCCGACCGTCCCGGTCGACCACACGGCGACCGCGCCCGGCGCGTAGATCACGACGTTGCCGTCATCCTGCACCCCGAGGAAAGCGCCGGTTCGGCCGTGGGTCCCGCTCGACCAGATCGCGGAGCCGCCGGACGCGTACAGCACGAGGTTGCCGTCGTGCTGCATCACGAACGCGGAGGTCCCGCGGCCGTTCGTTCCGGTCGACCACACGGCGCGGTTCGACCACGTGTTGTAGAGGACGACGTTGCCGTCGGTCTGATGCACGAGGCGATAACGCCCGTTGCAAGACGGCATGCTCTGACCGCGCGCGAGCTGTTGGTTCGAGGACACGCGCCCGCACGACGCGGTCGGTCCGCTCGGCGGGTTCGGCGGAGGCGCGGGGGGCGGCGCGCCGACGCCCCGCGCGATCGAGATCAGAGTGTCGAGGCGATTGAACAGCTGCGTGCCGGGGCACGCCGTCTGCCCGAGCTCGCGGTGGCCGCGGACGTTGGAGCGGTTCAACGCGATGCCGTACGTGCGGGACAGCGAGGAGAGGATGCGGCCGCCCGCGTTCATCATGGCGGTGCTCGGCACCACCGAAGTGAACGTGCCGATGTAGCTGACGCCCGCGTTGTTCGTGTTGTGGTTCGCGACGTGCGCGCCGATGCGCGCCTCCGGGCGGCCTTGGTACACACGCCCGTCCTGGCCGACGAGGAAGTGGTAGCCCACGTCGCACCAGCCGCGCGCGTCCATGTGGTAGGCCTGGATTTGACGCACGCGCGCCGCCATCGACGCGCTGTCGTTGTTCGGGGTGACGGTGTGGTGGACCGTGATGCGGTTCGGGCGGTGGCTGCTCGTGCAGCGGCTCGCCCGCGCGCCCCACGCGGAGCGCGACACCGCGACGCCGTCCGCCGCGAGGCCGTTCGACGTCGTCCCGAACTCGTCCTCCTCCGCTTCGACGATCTCCGCGGGCACCAGCGTGTCGACCGCGAGGAACGTCACCGGGTGGTCGTCGACGAAGCGCAAGCGAAGTTGCACGAACGCGTTCGACGCATCGAAGTCCGTCTGACCGTTGTGCGCGTTCGACTCGACGAACGTGATCGCCGCCGGCTGCCACGCCGTGAACGTCTCGCCGTCGCTCGACGCGCGGATCTCGACCGCGGCGCCGAGGTCGGCGTCGAAGCGGACGCCCGCGCGCGTGAACGGGGTCGTCGCTTCGATGACCGGGCTCGTGCGCCAGCCGTCTTCGTCGGGATCACCGAGCGCGTCGAGGAGCGCGTCGTCCTGCGCGAAGAACGCCGGCGGCGCGTCCTCGATGTCGAGGGCGCCGCTCACGTCGTGTCCGTCGGGGACACACGCGGCGAGGGACAAGAGGATCGCAGGGAGCCAACGCGCGTTCATGCCCCGGGTGTACCGGCCCTCGCTCGCGCCCCTCAACGTACGATCTTTCGAACACGTGGCCTCGCGTCCACACGGTGGACGACACACAACACGTCGCTCCGCGTTGTGGCATGCTCCGCTCCGTGAGCCGGAGTGACCACGACGTCCTGTTCGGCGTCCTCACGGTCCAACTCGGCTTCGCGGATCCTTCGAAGATCGCCGCGCTCGCCGACACGATGGCGACCGGCGAGCTGACACTTGCTGATCGCCTCGAGGCGGACGGCTACCTCTCCGCGACGCAGCGCCGCGCGCTCGAACAGATCGTCGTCGGCACGCTCGCGCGCGAACCGGGAGAGACGGGGCTCGAGGACACGCTCGTGCGCCTCGGCGCGGACACGTCGATGTTCGCGGAGACGCTCCCGTCGAAGGGGCGCCCGCTCGAGGAGCGCTTCGGTTCGCAGTCCACCGGCGAGGGCGTCACCGCCGAGCAGGCGGGTCGCTACCAACTCGACGCCGAGGTCGGGCGCGGCGGACTCGGCGTCGTGCGCTCCGCGTTCGACCGGCACCTCGGGCGCGAAGTCGCCGTGAAGGAGCTGCTCACCAAGGGGACGAAGACGGCGGCCGGCACGCCCGCGACCGGCTCGACCACAGAGATGGTCGCGCGCTTCATGCGCGAGGCGCGCGTCACCGCGCAGATCGAGCACCCGAACATCGTCCCCGTCTACGAGCTCGGCCGTCGCCCGGACGGGACGCTCTACTACACGATGCGCCTCGTCCGCGGGCGCACGCTGAAGAGCGCGCTGCACGCTTCGTCGGATCTCTCGGAGCGCCTCGCGCTCCTCGGCCACTTCGTCGATCTGTGCCAGGCGATCGCGTACGCGCACAGCCGCGGCGTCATCCACCGCGACATCAAACCCGACAACGTGATGATCGGTGAGTTCGGCGAGACGATGGTCCTCGACTGGGGCGTCGCGAAGGTCCGCGGCAAGGACGACATCCGCGGGCGCGAGCTCGTCCGCGAGATCGAATTGCTGCAGGAGCAGAACAGCGCGGAGACGCTACCGGGTGCGGCGTTCGGGACGCCGGCGTACATGAGCCCGGAGCAGGCCGAGGGCCGCATCGACGACATCGACGAGCGCTCCGACGTCTGGAGCCTCGGCGTCGTCCTCTTCCAGCTCCTCACGGGCAAGCTGCCGATCACCGGGAGCAACCTCGCCGTCGTGTTGATGAACGTCGCGCGTGGTGACACGCCGCCGGTGCGCGAAGTGTGTCCGGAGGCGCCCGCGGAGCTCGCGGCCGTCGCCGAGCGCGCACTGTCGAAGGACCCGAGCGATCGCTACCAGAGCGCGAAGGAGCTCGCGGACGAGATCGAAGCGTACCGCTCGGGCTCGCGCGTCTCGGCGTACGAGTACTCGAGCCTCGAGCTGGTGCGTCGGTTCCTGGATCGGAACCGCCCGGCGGTGTTCGCGTCGCTCGTCGGTGTGCTCGTCGTGATCGTGCTCGGCGTCGCGGCGTACTTCCGCCTGCTCGACGAACGCGACCGCGCGCTCGTCGCCGAGGAGCGCAGCCGCGTCCACCTCGCCGACGCGTACGTGGAGAAGGGGCGGGTCCTCGCGGCGCAGAAGAGCTGGGTCGGCGTGACGCTCGAGGCGTCGGCCGCGCTCGCGCGGACCGAACACCCCGAAGCGCGCGGCCTGTTGATCGACGCCGAGGGGCGGTTCCGGCCGCGCCTCGAGTGGAGCGCGCGCACGTTCGCGGGGTGTCTCGATCTCGACTCGGCCCCGGACGTCGACGAGATCGCGTGCGGCACGAGCTTCGGCGTGGAGCTGTTGTCGCGCGCGACCGGAGAGCCCGTCGGGCGGATCGAGACCAAGGGCGGGTGGGTCACTTCGCTCGCGATGTCGCCCGCGGGGACGTGGATCGTGGCCGGCGACGACGACGGCCGGCTGTGGCTGCTCTCCCGCGCGCAGCGCAAACTCGTGACGCGGGTCTTCGCGCACCCGGGAGGCGTGCGCGCGGTGCGGTTCGGCGCCGACGGCCGCGAGGTCTACACCGCCGGCGCCGACGGCGCGGTGCGCGCGTGGTTCGCCGATGAGCTGCGTCCGCTCGGCGTGCGGTTCGCGCGCGACGTCGGGCTCACTTCGCTCGACGTCTACGACGGTACGCTCGTGATCGGCGACGAGGAGGGCGGTCTCACGGTGCGCGGGGCCGAGACGAACACGAACGAGTCCGCGCACGATCGCGCGGTGACCGCCGTGGCGTTCTCGCCGACGGGCGCGATCTTCGCGAGCGCCGGGCGCGACAGGTCGCTGATCCTCTGGGACCCGCGCTCGATGTTGCACCTCTCGCGACTCCCGCGTGGCGTCGAGGAGATCACTTCGCTCGTCTTCTCGGCCGACGGGCGCTGGCTCCTCGCCGGAAACGAAGACGGGGAGATCGAGCGTTACGACGTGGAGGCCTCGGCGCTCGACGGGCGCGCCGTCGTCTCGCGGCGCAAGGTGCGCGACGTCCTCGCGATGGACGACGCGATGTTCGCCGCGGGCGACGACCGCTTCGTGCGCCGCTTCGAGGTCGTCCAGGACGAGGAGCGCCGCGCGCAGGTCTTCGACCTCCCGGGCGAGGGCGAGGCGGTTCGCTTCATCGGCGAGGGCGAGGGCGTCACCGTCGTCACCGATCGCGAGATCGTGGTCTGGGATCTGTTGCGTCGGAGGGTGCGTCGTCGACTCCCCGTCGACGCGGAGCGCGCCGTGACGATCGCCGACGATGGCGAACACCTCGCCGGCTTCCTCGACAACACGATCGTCGTGCGCGACTTCGCGGACAGTGCCGTGACCGTCCGGACGTCGGGCGGCCCCGTGGGCGTCGTCGCGCTCGCGCCCGATCTGAAGCGACTCGCCGCCGGCTCCGCCGACGGGTTCGTCCACTTGCGTCGCCTCGAGGAGGGCGCGGGCGAGGACGAAGTGGTCCGCGTCCACGACGGGTCGGTCGACGCCCTCGCGTTCACGCCCGACGGCGGGCACGTCCTCACGGGCGGCTTCGACGGAGACGTCCAGCTCCTCGCGGTCGGCGCGGGTGCGGAGCCGAAGCGGCTCGGGCACCACGAAGGCGGCGTCCGCGCGCTCGCGGCCGGTGACGTGACGCTCGTCTCCGGGGGGCGAGACGGTCGCTTGGCCTTCTACGATCGTGACACCGCGCGCGCGGTCGCCGATGTCCGCGCGCACGACGGCCCGATCGCGGCGCTCGCGGTGTCGGCGGACGGTCGGTACGTGGCGAGCGGCGGCGAGGACCGCGCGTTGGTGCTCTGGGACGCGGTGCGGCATGCGCCCGTTGCGCACGTCCGCGACGCGCATGCGGCCGGAATCGAGGACGTGGCGTTCTACGAGGACGGCTTGGTGATGGTTTCGGTCGCGCAGGACGCGTCGGTCCGCGTATGGTCCCTGGTCGACGCACGTTCGGCGCGCGGGCCTCGGCTCGCGGGGGCGATCGAGACGTACGGGGTTCGGTTGGAGGGGATGCAGATCGTCCCCAAGGAATGAGATGAGGGACTCGAACGACTCGACGACGGTCGACGAAGCGGCGCCGGGCGAAGACCTGTCGATCGATCGGACCGGTACGTTGGCGGGGCCCTACTTCCTCGAGTCGCGGATCGGTGACGGGGGGCTCGCCGACGTGTACCGCGCGCGCCGCGAGGATCGCGGCGACACCCTCGCCGTGAAGGTCGCGAAGTCGCGCGCGAACACGGTGGTGAAGAAGCGCTTCGAGCGCGAGGCGCGGATCCTCATGAGCTTGCGCCACCCGAACATCGTGAGTGGCGTCGACTCGGGGATCGTCGACGGCGCGCCGTACATCGTGATGCCGTTCATCGCGGGCGAGACGATGAAGGCGGTCGTCGAGCGCGAAGGGAAGCTCCCCGCCACGCGCGCGCTTCGCTTCGCCACGCAGATCGCGAGTGGGTTGGTCGCGGCGCACGGCGCGAGCCTCATCCACCGCGACCTCAAGCCGCTGAATCTCATCGTGTCGAAGGAGCGGGCCGGCGAGCTCGTGCGGATCCTCGATTTCGGGATCGCGCGGGCCTACGAGGGCGAGGAGATGCGCACGCGCCTCACCGGCGACGGCCTCACCGGGACGCCCAACTACATGGCGCCCGAGCAAGTCGTGACGTCGGTGAAGCAGGGGCCGGGCGTCGACCTCTACGCGCTCGGCGCGATCATCTGCTACATGCTCACCGGCCACCCGCCGTTCTCGGGGTCGCTGCTCGACGTCCTCCGCGCGCACGTCCACAAGCAGCCGCCGGATCTGTCGGAGCACGGCCCGCTCGGTGAGATCGCGACGGCGCTCATGCAGAAGCGCCCCGAAGATCGGCCCGACTCCGCCGCCGACGTTTTGGAGTTGCTCTCCACGATCGACGAGACGGTCGCGCTCCCGTTCGACGTCATGGATGGCGAGACCGTCGCCGCGGAGCTCGGCGCGACCGCGATCGCGGTGGAGACGTCGGACACCGCGTTGGTCGAAGACTTCACGCCCGACGCCCGACCGTTCCCGGAGCGCCCGGTGTCGACGAACCCGGTGGTGATCGCGGAGGTGACCGAGGAGCGCCCGTGGCCGCTCCCGTTGTTGATCCTTCTGTTCGTGGTCGTCGCGGCCGGGGTCGCGATGGGGGTGAGCCTCGTGGTGTCGGCGCCGGAGCCGGTCCCGGAGGTCCCGGTGAAGATCGAGCCGCAGCCGCGCGTGGAGGTCCGCCCGGCGGTCGTCCCGGCGCCGCGCGCGCCGCCCGAGAAGACGCCCGAAGCGACGCCGCCTCCGCCTCCGGCCCCGCCGCCGCCGCGTCGCGTGCGCCCGGATCGGAGGGATCGCCCGCGCCCCGCGCCTCCGAAGACCGTGAAGACGACCGAAGCGCCGTCGCTGTCCCAGGAGCAGCGGTTGCGGATCGTGCGGAAGCGCCTCTCGAAGTTGGTGGAGCGGTTGTCGGAGTCGGAGTTCAGCGCGCTGGAGGATCGGTACCTCGCCCTGAGCGAGCGCGTGGCGAAGGCCCCGGACGCCCCGGAGACCCTCGACGCGTTGGGGGCGCTGGAGCGCGACACGAAGCGTCTGGTACAAGCGTTTCCGTGAGGAGCTGGTTCGCGCTCGCCGCGCTGGCCGTGGTCGGGTGTTCGTACGGCCCCGACGTCGCGGGCCGTTCGCCGGACCCGCCCGAAGGCGTCGACTTCGTCGCGCTCGTCACGCTCGACCAGGAGGGCGGCCTCGCGCGCGCGACCGGCTTGTTCCCGCGGACCCCGGAGCACCCGTACGCGGCGCCGATCGCGGCGCGGGCGGACGGCGTCCGCGAGCGCCTCGTCGGCTTCACCAGCGAACAGCTCGGTGCGTGCTTCGAGGTCGCCGACGTCCCCCTCGAGGACGACGAGCTGACCGTCGCGACCTCACCGCTCGCGCGCTACCCCGCGCCGGCCTGGGCGGCGGAGGGCGAGTGGAACCAAGATCGGATCGAGTTCGAGGAGACGACCGACGACACCGCGTACGTCCGCCGCGCGATCGGCGGACAGATGAGCGCGTGCGACGCCTACGACTTCGACGTCGTCCGCCACACGACGACCTCGTCGCGCGGCGTTCGCTTCACGCTCCAACCGCCCAACGAGCCGCCGCTCGTCTTCTTCTCCGACGGCGAGATCTACCAGCTCGACATCGACGCGATGGACGTGACGCCGTTCGCCTCCTCGACGGTGGCGTACGTAGGCGGGCACGTCGACGACGAAGGCATCCCGTGGATCTTCCGCCGCGACGGGCGGCTCGACACGCTCGGGACGGACGGCACGATCACGCCCGTCCACACCGACGGGCCGTGGCGCCGCAACAGTCGCGTCTTCGCGGGTGGCGTGGGTCAGGCCGACGACGTCGAGCTCTACGTCGTCACGTCCAGCGCGACGGTGCTCCGCTACAAGACGGGGGTGTGGACCGAGCTCTTCCAAGCGGGCGTCATCCCGACGATCGGGCGCGTCCTCTCGGCGGACGTCCACTACGCGCGCGACGAGGGCGTCGCGTACATCGGGATGGACAGCATGTCGCTCGTGTACCGCGTCGAGGGCGACGTCATTCACACTGCGCCGGTCGGTGAGGGGCCGCTCGGCCCACCGATCGGGTTCGTCGACTCGAAGCGCTACGGGTTCATGGCCACGACGAAGAGCGGCGGCCTCGTGCGGCAGGTGGCTCCGGACGCGTGGACGATCGTCTTGCCCGCGGAGGAGGGGCGTCGCTCCCCGTACATCTTCGACTTCGACTACGGGATCGTCCACGGCGGCGCGGCCGGCTTCTTCCGCTACTACGTGGAGGGCCTCGAGACGTGTCGCCTCGAGCGCGCCGGCGAGGGCGAGCCGCAAGCCGTCATGCGCGTCGGTGACAGCATCCTCGTGTTCGAGCGCGGCGGGACGAGCGGGGACCGCCGCCTCGAGATCGTGGAGATCCGCGTCGACGCGTTACCGCTCGGCTGCGGCGTCGTCGTCGACTAGATCGAACACCACGAGCGCGAGCGTGGCCGCCGCGGCGACGCCAGCGGAGATCCACGCGGCGTTCGAGATCGCCCCGTGTTGGTTCGCGCGCGAGGACAGCGCGTCGTACTCCTCCGGGCGCGTCACGCGACCCTCGAGATCGGACGACGCGCTCCGGGCGCTGAGCCCGAAGCCGATCGCGGCGCCGGTCGCGGCGACCGTGAGGCCGGCCGCCACCCAGATCGGCCACCGTGACGGCGACTCCACCGGCGCGGGCGCGACGACGATCGGCGGCGGAGGCGGCGGGGGGGCCGCGCCCGGCGAGAAGGTCTGTTCGACCACCTTCCGGAGCGCGGGGCCGAAGTCGGTGCCGAGGGGGATCGTCGCGCGCGCGGAGCGGCGCTCCCCGCTCGGCTCCACGTGATCGATGCGCACGCGCACCCGACGGACGCCGCCGAAGATCTGCACGAACGCCACGTCGCGCGTCTTGGTGCGGCTCCGGACGTCCTCGATGCAGCGGTCGTCGCGCGTACACGAGTTCCAAAGCATCGTGTCGCGCACGACCGTGAGGCCGCTGTGCTCCTGGATCCGGACGGACAGGGTGTCGACGATCCGATCGGTGACGTCGGACTCCACGTCGCGCACCTCGTCGACGCTGACTCCGACGGTCGCCGAGATGAGCAACAGACCCAGCACGTCCGCGCGGACGTTACCGCGGTCGACCCCGCGTTTCGAGCCGATTAGTTCGCGCAGTCCGCGAACGCCATGTAGTCGAGCCCGAGCGTGTCCGTCGCTTCGAATCGAGGGGGCGACGTGTCGTGCCGGATCCGCCCGATGTGCCAGAGCACGCCGCAACCATCGAGGGTCTGCGAGAGCGTGGACGGGGTCTGTCCGCGGAGGACGATCTCCGCGTCCACGGCGATCGGGGCCACGCCGCTGCGCTCGTTGATGAACGCGTAGACGTCGTAGACGCCCGCGGCGCCGTCCTCCATGGAGATGCGCTCCTCCGCCGGCCCCGATTGGATGTCACGGCTGAGGAACGGGTCGTCGCGCATCTGCCCGATCACGTTCCAGTCGATCGTGGGCGACTCGAAGTGGCAGTCGTTCTCCGCCATGAAGGGCAAGCCGCCTTGCCGGACGAGGTGGATGTCGACGTCCGCGGGCGCCGTCCACCGGATCGTCGCGGCGATGTCGAGCGCCGACGCGGGCGGATCGATCGTCTCCGCGAGGACGCGGATGGTGTTCTGCTCGCCGTGGGTCGCGGTGATGACGACGTTCGTGTCGATCTCGTGCGCGACGCCGGTCGCGCGGAAGCGCACCTCGAACTGGAGCGTCGTCACCGCGCTACCGATCTGCGGCGAGACGGAGAGGACGTCGACCTCGCTCGACTCGCTGACGATGCTCGCGACGCGGTACGCGCCGGTGGCGGTGCATTGAATGGATCGGCGCGCCTCGTCGCCGCGCTCCACGGGGCCGAAGTCGATCATCGTCGTGGCGCAGGACATCGTCCCGGCGGCGACGGCGCGGCCGCTGACCTCGACGACCGTTTGATCGCCGCCGTCGAGCGCGAAGCGGATCACTTCGTCGAACTCGCCGACCTGCAGCGGCGCGAAGCCGATCTCCACCGACATGACCTCGTCGGGCGCGAGGTCCCTCGCCGGGATGACACCGCCGCCGACGGTCGTCGCGTCGAACGGCGCGCGCTGGATGGCGCGGACGAAGCGGCCCTCGCGTTCGCCGACGTTGGTGAGCGTGAGCCCTTGCGTGGCGCGCCCGCCGACCGCGACTTCGCCGAACACGACGGCGGTGGGGTTCGCTTCGAGGTGGGCGGGGTCGACGCGGCGCCCCTCACCGCTCAGCTCGAGCGGGATCTCCAGCTCCTCGCTCTGCACGAGCGCCATGACGCGCACCGGGCCCTCGCGGTCCGGGCCGAACGTCGCCTCGAGCGCGACGGTGCCGCCGGGCCGGACGATCGAGTTGCGGAACGAGCCGCCGCCCTCGATGCGGAGGCCGAACCCGTCGGCGGGGGGCTCGTACTGGACGTCGAGGATCTGGAGCTCGGCGCCGCTGGAGTTCGTGAAGCGCACGGGCTGTCGCGCGACTTCGCCGATCGGTTGCTCCATGAAGTCGATGCTCGCCGGGTCGAAGTAACCGCTGCCTTCGACGCGGACGAGTCCGCCGCCTTCGCCGGTACAGGCCGCGAGTCCGAGCGCGATGAGGGCTACCCGACGCATCCGCACCGAGGAGTGTACCGCGGACGCGGCGTCGTCGGGCGTCCGACGTTCGACGCAGGCCACTGGGCCCTTGCGGACGGCGGCCCGACGTACTTCAAGATGTCCGTGGTCAAACTCGACGCCGCGTTCGTCGAGGCCGTCTACACGGTCACGAAGATGATCCCGAAGGGGCAGGTCGCGACGTACGCGCAGATCGCGACGTATGTGGTGTCACCCCGCTACGCGCGCGCCGTCGGCCGCGCGCTGAAGGATCTCGGCGCGAAGCGCGGACGCGAGGTGCCGTGGCAGCGCGTGATCAACTCCGCGGGGCGCATCTCCGCGCGCGGCGACGTCTCGCGCCCGGATCGGCAACGCCGACTCCTCGAGAAGGAGGGGATCGTCTTCTCGGAGTCGGGGCGCGTGAACCTCGCCGTGTTCGGTTGGGCCGGGCCACCGCCGACCTGGCGCCCGCCCTACGCGGACCCGGCCCCGGCGAAGAACCGTCGGCGCGCGGGCCGCGGGTGAACGCTCGGCTTTACGGGCCTTTGCGCGCGTCGTCCGGGCGCCGGTTGATCGCGCCGAACCGGTGTGGTTCCTGATTCGGCTGTGGCGGACTTCACGCACCTCCACCTCCACACGCAGTACAGCTTCCTCGACGGCGCGATCCACATGAAGGATCTCGTGCCGCGGATCGCCGAGCTCGGGATGGACGCCTGCGCGGTCACCGAGCACGGGAACCTCTTCGGCGCGATCGACTTCTACCGCCGCGCGAAGGGCGCGGGGATCAAACCGATCCTCGGCTGCGAGATGTGGGTCGCGGAGAAGGGCCGGCTCGATCGCACGAAGGGCCGCAACACCCACCTCGTGCTCCTCGCGAAGAACGCGGAGGGCTACTCGAACCTGATGTACCTCGTCTCGATGGGGTACCAGGAGGGCTTCTATTACAAGCCGCGCATCGACAAGGAGATCCTCCGCGAGAAGTCGAAGGGGCTGCTCGGGCTCTCCGGTTGCCTCGGCGGTGAGATCGCCGGCTCGGCGATGCGCGGCGACCTCGATCGCGCGCGCGAGGCAACGAACGAGTTCAAGGCGATCTTCGATCCGGGCGCGTTCTTCCTCGAGCTGCAGGACACCGGCCTCCCGGATCAGCGGATGGCCAACGATCACCTCAAGCAGCTCGCGCGCGACTGCGACGTCCCGCTGATCGCGACCAACAACTGCCACTACAAGATGCGCGACGACGCCGCGGCGCACGACGTGCTGATGGCGATTCAGTACGGCAAGTCGCGCAACGACCCGACGCGCTTCTCGCGCAAGACGGACGCCCTCTACATCCGCTCGCCGGAGGAGATGCGATCGCTGTTCCGCGACGTGCCGGAGGCGGTCGACAACACGCGGCGCATCACGGAGATGATCGACCTCGAGCTGAAGCTCGGGCAGCCGATGCTCCCGACCTTCGTCCCGGAGGACGGCTCGGACCTCGAGTCGCACCTCATCGACCGCGCGCACAAGGGATTGGAGGAGCGCTACAAGGAGCTGTCGTACCCGGTCGATCGCGACGTCTACAAGGCGCGCCTCGAGGAGGAGCTCGGGATCATCACCGGGATGAAGTTCCCCGGTTACTTCCTCATCGTCGCGGACTTCATCAACTGGGCGAAGCAACACGACATCCCGGTGGGGCCGGGGCGCGGCTCGGGCGCGGGCTCGCTCGTCGCGTACTGCCTGCGCATCACGGATCTCGATCCGATGCCGTACAACCTGCTGTTCGAGCGCTTCCTGAATCCGGAGCGCGTGAGCATGCCCGACTTCGACGTCGACTTCTGTCAGGAGCGGCGCGGCGAGGTCATCGACTACGTCACGGACAAGTACGGCTCCACGCAGGTCGGTCAGATCGCGACCTTCGCGCAGATGAAGGCGAAGTCGGTGATCAAGGACGTGGCGCGGTGCCTCGAGCTCCCGTTCGCCGAGGTCAACGCGCTCACGAAGCTGCTCCCGAACACGTACAAGGATCAGAAGGGCAACACGCGGCCGATCACGCTGGAGAAGGCGATCGAGCTCGAGCCCAAGCTGCGGCAGCTCACCGAGGAGAACGACATCTACCGCGAGGTCGTCGAGATCGCGCGGAAGCTCGAGGGCCTCTACCGGCAAGCGGGCATGCACGCCGCGGGCATCGTGATCGCGGACTCGAACCTGTGGGAGGTCGTCCCGATCTTCCGCGGCAACGACGACGAGCTCGTCACGCAGTTCTCGATGACGGACGTCGAGGACGCGGGGCTGGTGAAGTTCGACTTCCTCGGGCTGAAGACGCTCGACGTCATCTATCACGCCGAGCGCCACGTGAACGTGCGGCTCGAGCGCGAGCTCGCCGCGAAGGACGTCGACACCCTCTACAAACACCCGCACATCCGCGCCGCGGTGCCGGACAAGGCGACGCTCGCGAAGGCGATCGAGGACGGCACGGCGTACGTCGATCGGTTGCACCAGCGCGCGACCGGGCTCGACCTCACGTTGCGCTGCAACCTCCTGTCGCTCGACGACATGGCGGTCTACAAACTCATCGGGCGCGGCGAGACCCTCGGCGTGTTCCAGCTCGAATCGACCGGGTTCCAGGAGCTCCTCAAGCGCCTCAAGCCGGACTGCTTCGAAGACATCGTCGCGGCGGTGGCGCTCTATCGCCCCGGCCCGCTCCAGACGGGCATGGTCGACGACTTCGTCGACTGCAAGAACGGGAAGAAGCGCGTCAGCTATCCGCACCCGTTGCTCGAGACCATCCTCAAACCCACCTACGGCGGCTTCGTCTACCAGGAGCAGGTGATGCAAGCCGCGCAGATCATGGCCGGCTACTCACTCGGTGGCGCGGATCTCCTCCGCCGCGCGATGGGTAAGAAGAAGGTCGAGGTGATGGCGAAGGAGCGCGTCAAGTTCACCGACGGGTGCAAAGAGAATGGCATCCCCGAGGAGGAGGCGACGGCGGTCTTCGACCTGATGGAGAAGTTCGCGGGGTACGGCTTCAACAAGTCGCACTCGGCCGCGTACGCGATGATCACGTACCACACGG